>JBQCDS010000122.1:0-10852 GCA_051961035.1 Trinickia sp.
CTGGCCGATGGCCACCGCGTCGTCGGCACGTTGCGCGACCAAGCCGCGCAAGGAGAGTTCGAACTGCTCGGGCCCGGACGCGCAGTTGGCAAGCTGCTCGACGTGACGCATACCGATGCGATCGCCGAAACCATTGCCGATGTCGAAGGTAAAATCGGCGCCATCGATGTCCTCGTCAATAACGCAGGATACGGGTACGAGAGCATTCTCGAAGAATCGATACTGGCGCAGTGGCACAAGCAATTCGATGTCAATGTTTTCGGCGCCGTGGCCATGATGCAGGCGGTGCTGCCCTACATGCGCCGCCGCAAACGCGGGCACATCGTCAATATCACCTCGGTTGGCGGCTACATCACGCTGCCGGGCCTGAGCGCTTATCACGGCACCAAGTTCGCGCTAGAAGGGATCTCCGAGAGCCTCGCTCAGGAAGTAGCCGGCCTCGGCATCAAGGTCACGGCTGTCGCACCCGGTGCATTCCGCACCGATTGGGCCGGCCGCTCGATGGTGCGCGGGCAACGTTCCATCGCGGATTACGATTCGGTGTTCAATCCCGTGCGCGAACGTCGTCAGGCGATGAGCGGCAAGCAACCCGGAGATCCGGCCAAGGCGGCACGCGCGATCCTCGAGATCGTCTCCTCGGATAACCCACCCGTGCATGTGTTGCTCGGCCGCGATGCCGTCGCGCGCGCACGTGAAAAGCTCGACGCGTTGCGCGCGCAAATCGATGCATGGGAATCGCTATCGACGTCGACCGATTTCTCGCCGTAATCAAATTGGAACGACACAGCGAGCGAGGCGGCCCACACACTGCCGGCGTCGAGCGCACTGGCGAAAAAGAGCACGCACTCGCCGCCGCGTCGAATCGGCTTTAGGAGCGTACGCCAAAAACGCCCTGCCACAGCGTAGCGAATAAGCCTGCATGCGCGGCCGTTTCGCTCCGCACGGGCTCAGCTTCGGGCGCACGATGCGGCGATGCCGGCGCGTGCTCCGCCCCCTCGCCGTGAGCGGGATCGGTGGCGGGCGTCGCATCGTCAGCGCGGCTTACCCCACCGGCATCGCGAGCAGGCGCGGCCTGTGCACGCGCGGCGGAAAACGCCGCGACACTATCGGCGATACGCGCGGCCAGCCCTTCGTCGCATCCGCGGCCGAGCAACACCCCAAAGACGACGTCGCGATTGTGCCCGCGCTCGGCATAGCGTATGGCCTTGGCAACGAATTTCTCGTAGCGCATTCGCTCCACGCGCGCTTCGCGCTCCGCTCGTTCGCGTACGGCGCGCGCCTGTCGTTTTTCGCGCTCGCGCAGCTTGCCCATTTCCTCGGCGAATACTTCGTCGTACACGCGCCGTTGCTCCGGATCGGACAAGATCGCGTATGCCTGCTTGATTTCCTGGAAGGCGTCATGCGCCGCTGCCTCCCGGCCCTGGTTGCGATCGGGATGCGCGCGCATCGCGGCTTTTCGATAGGCGCGCTTGATTTCGTCGTTGGAGGCGTCTTCGCGCACGCCAAGCGTGTCGTACAGCGTCACCATGTTTTTTCGTCGAAAGAGGAAGTCGTCCGCACCGATCGTATCACCAGGCTCGTCAATGCACCGCACGGGCGATCACTATCACGGGCGCCTGCATCGCAGCACACCGCAGCGCGCCGCAAGCAAAATGTCAGCTAGGGACCGATTCCAATCGATGACAGTAAGCGCCTCATACCGATGCTCGAAAATAAAACGAGCGTGCAATGGTATTAGTCACGCGAAGGGGTTGATTTCATGGCGCGCTTCGATTTGAATGACGAGGCTTCGAATCACGCCGCGCATTGAGAGACTGCACGGCAAGCCGAACCACGTCACGTACCGCGAGGAAGAAGCACGCCGGTGACGCGTTTCGACGCGAACACATAACCTCCACTATTAGAAGCGGGCCTCTAAAATGAGCGAAAAAAAGAAAGCGCTGATCGAAACTGCAACTCGTTTATTTTCACAGTTCGGTTTTCACGCCGTCGGTATCGATCGAATCATCGCCGAATCGCACGTCGCCAAGATGACGATGTACAAACACTTCCCCTCCAAGACCCGCCTCGTCGTCGAAGTACTGAACGAACAGGGCGCGGCATTGACGGCCGGGATCACTGCCGCGGTCGCGGCGCACAGCGATGCGCTCGACAAGCTCCATGCGATTTTCCAGTGGCACGATGCCTGGTTTCGCTCCGAGGCGTTCACCGGCAACATGCACATTCATGCGGCTGCGGAATTCCATGCCGAGGAGAACGAAATTCTCGCGGCATCGGAGGCCCAGCGCCACGCATTCGTTCATTGCCTCGAACGCATTCTGGGCGAACAGTTCGACGGCGAAACGGCCACCCGGCTCGCACGCCGTTGCGCGCTGCTGCTCGATGGCGCCACACTCGCGCGCCAACTGAGCGGCCGTATCGACGCGGCGCGCGACGCATGGGAAATGGCGCAAGCACTTGTCGAGAACGAACGCATGCACGTCGCCTAGTCGATCGGCTCGCCGGCCGCGAGGCCGGCGGCGAGAAAATTGCAGAGCGTCAACCTCGTAAGCGCGCAATGTGGCACTTTTTGTTCGTGCACTTATAAAAGGCGCTGGCGCGGCCGGACTTCGCGATACACTCATCGGCATGAAATGGGCGCGAGGCGTAGTGGCCAGTGCCTGTCGCAGGTCGCACTGCATGCGCGGCGACAGACACGCGTCTTCGTAAGCCCGTACAATCGTTTCACCCACGACTCGAGGAAACGTTCGATGCGCACCACCGGCTCTTCCGGGGCAATGACCCTGCTCACCGAAATTCACGACACGGGCGGACACGTCGTCCGTACGTTGCGGCTCGAAGCGACGGACGACGGAAAAAGCATTCATCTGATCGAAATCGATGAGCGCAAGCCCGGCATTCACCGAGAAGTGCGCTACGAGATCACACCGGCGGAACTGATCGCGGCCATTCGCGCACATGGGGCGGAATTACCGGGCGAGCAGCACGGTCGGTAAATTTATCTCTAAGGCGTACCGTCTTGCATTTTTGCAGTTCGCCGGCTTCAGATTTTTGTTCTCGGCGCACGCGGCATCGCAAACATGGCCGCGTGCAAATCATCGGATAAGATCAAAACACGCACATCGGCAAGGTCATCACGAGCCGATAGACTTGGTTGCTGCTGTCGGCGTAATAAGCCGAGCCCACATGCCATTGCGCAATCAGCGTCACCTTCGTATTGCGCAGCGGCCCGCTTTGCACCACATATGTGGGAATGATCCCGAATTCGTGGTGCCTGCCGTGCACGGGTTGCCCGTTTTTCCACGCTAGCCCATCGGCCCCGACGCGCTGCGCGGCAGCCGATGCGTCGCCCCCCCAGCCCTGTTGCGCCCACACCATCGCGGATAGACCCGGCAGGCCGGCGTACTTGCCGTCGAACGTGTAGCGCAGTTGAAGCGACTGCTCATGCGGTGCGTTGTAATCGACGTCCATCGAATTGACGAGATAGACACCGGCCGTCTCGTCGATGTAGTCGAAGAACTGATCGCCTAGTATCTTTTGGTAGCCGAGCAGCAACCCATGTGGCCCGTGCTGTGCAGACAGCGACAAGCTGTAGGCATTGTTATGAATGGGCCCTTGCAGTGCCGCCCCTGTATCGTGCGTGGAATAGATATTCGCGAAGCCGGTCAGCCGCACCGACTGCACACTGCCGATCCCCTGTCGGAGCGACGCGTAATATTGGCGCCATACGTCGTCTGCCTGATCCGCGTAGAGCGATGCAGAGCCATTGAGCGAGTAATCCCATGTGGCGCCCGCATAGCTCACTCGTTTGAACGCGACGCGCCCGTACGTCGTGCGCAGGTTCACCAAGTTCGTTTGGCCGCGCGGGTCCACCTTCGTGAAGCTGCCCGCCTGTATCGAGAGCCCACGCATTTCCCGGCTCACGAGCGATGCGCCAAGAAATGTCGGCGGTAGCGCGCGATTGTCGTGCGGATCCAAGAACGGGTTCGATACGTCCTGCAAACCGTACTTTATTACGGACTCCGAAATACGTGCCTTGACGGCGTACATCCCTGGATAGGCCCACACGCGCCGGCGCTCGCCGTCGCCGTGACGGCCGAGATACACCATGTTGCGAGCGCCGTGCCCCCCATCGAGTTTGAGTTCACCGAAAAGTGCAGCATCAAGGCCGATGCCGATCTCACCTCGAGTAAAGCCCGATTCGAATTTGGCCTGAAGGCCTTCGGCCCATGCATGGCGGCTGACACCCGGCGCATGGAAATAGTCGGTGTAGTTGCGCAATTCGAGGTTCAAGCGGCTATCGGCGATCAACCCGGCGCTGCTTGCTTGGCTCGAGCGCGGCGTGGGGGTGGACACCGCCAAAGCGGATTCGGCCCCGGCGACGGCATTCGGCGTGGTGGCTTGCTGGGCGAGTCGCGACGGCGGTTCGTCGGCGCACGCGGATGTGACACCCGCAAGCGCTTGCATGCCGCATGTGAACGCGACGGCCCGCGACCTGACGGAGCGCACCCTATCAAGGGAGCGAGGCCTCCGCCACGATCGATCGAGTACAGGTACGATAGCGCCCGTCGCGCCGATACGCGACGAGGCTCTCGCAAAGATATGCGTGGCTTTCATAGTGGCGAATGACAGTTCAAAGAATGGGTGGGTGCAATGCAATCGGTCAATTGCAACGCGCATCAGATCACGGGCCCGCTTTCATGCGCAGCTAGCAACTGTGTTGGGCGGCCCGCTGGTGCATATCGGGAGTGACGCTTCACGCCTACGTTAGAGAATCGCGCGTAGGCGAATCGACGGCGTCCATACCGAGCACGCACAACGTGCGAACGTAAATCGACCCACCAGGGAGAACTTTTTGATGAATTCGTCGGCTTCTAAAACAAGATCGTTCACAACGATCTTCTTAGTGGAAATGTGGGAGCGTTTCGGCTATTACGGCATGGGCGCGTTGCTCGTCCTTTACATGGTCGAGCGATTGGGTTTCGGCGATGCGCGCGCGAACCTCACGTGGGGCGCGTTTACCGCGCTCGTCTATGCGGCGCCTTCGATCGGCGGATGGATCGGAGACAAGATTCTCGGCTCGCGCCGCACGATGATGTTCGGTGCGATCGTGCTGTCGTTCGGTTACGGCATGCTCGCGCTGCCGAATGAGAGCTTGTCGTTCCTCTACACGTCGCTCGGTGTCATCGTCGTCGGCAACGGGCTGTTCAAGCCGAATTCGGCAAACCTCGTGCGCCGTGTCTATGAAGGCGACGATGCGCGCATCGACAGCGCCTTCACGATCTACTACATGGCCGTCAATATCGGCTCGACGCTCTCCATTTTGGCCACGCCTTGGATCAAGGATCGCTGGGGATGGCGCGCCGCGTTCGCGTTCTGCTGCGCAGGCATGGTATTAGGTGTCCTCAATTTCTTGCTGCGCTACCGTTCGCTGTCTCATGTGGGCTCGGCCCCGGACGCTAAGCCCATCGTCTGGCGCCACTTCGTCGCAGTGGCCATCGGCGCCGTGGCGGTGGGTGCGGCAACCACGTACGTGCTGGGTCATAAGGCGCTCGCCGTGACGTGCGTCTACATGGGGGCCGCAGCCATTCTCGCCCTGTTCGGCTACATGATCGCGAAATGCGATCGCTCCGAGCGGGCGGGGCTGATCGCCGCGCTGATTCTCGTGCTGCAATCGATTCTTTTCTTCATCTTCTATCAACAGCAGATGACGTCGTTGACGTTATTCGCGCTGCGCAACGTCGACCCAAGCTTCTCGCTGTTCGGCGTGCACTTTTTCTCTTGGAGTGCCGCGCAATTTCAAGCGCTCAATCCCATTTGGATCATGCTGCTCAGCCCCGTACTCGCATCGACGTACACTCGGCTAGCGAAAGGCCGCGGCGACATCAGCATCGCCGGCAAGTTCGCATTGGGCTATGTGGCCGTCGCCATTGGATTCGTCATCTATGCGTTGAGCGGGCGATATGCCGTCGATGGCCGCGTCTCGTCTTGGTTCATGGTGTGGGGCTATGGCCTGAACTCACTCGGCGAGTTGCTCGTCAGCGGTCTCGGGCTCGCCATGATCGCGCGTTACATTCCGGCTCGGATGAGCGGCTTCATGATGGGCGCATACTTTCTGGCCACGGGCATCTCCCAGTATCTGGGTAGCGTCGTGGCGAACTTCGCGCAGATGCCGTCCAACGCGCTGCCCGCGACGCAATCGCTTTCGGTCTATACGAACCTCTTCACGGAACTCGGGTGGCTAGCGGCGGCGGGCGTCGCGATGTCCCTGCTGCTACTGCCGCTGATGCGAAAGCTGTCCGATCAGCATCATTGTGCATCGAACGGCGGGATGGCTGAACCTAGCGGGCGTAGTATGGCGACTGAGTGACGCCGGGAAAAGCAAACGACGGACAGATCATGACTGACACGCATCGCGCCAAGCCTCTCAACCGCACGAAGGGCACCCCAACCGCACGCATTCGCATCGGCATCGGCGGTTGGACCTATGAGCCGTGGCGCGGTCGTTTCTACCCGAGCGATCTCACGCAGAAGCGAGAGCTCGAATATGCGAGCCGCAAGCTGACCTCGATCGAAATCAACGGCACGTTCTACGGCACGCAACGCGCCACGAGCTTCGAGAAGAGGCATGACGAGACGCCCGATGATTTCGTCTTTTCATTGAAGGCGCCGCGCTTCGCCACGCATCGCCGCGTGCTAGCAGAAGCGGGCGATTCGATCGAGCGCTTTTTCTCGAGCGGGGTGCTCGCATTGAAGGACAAACTCGGCCCGATCAACTGGCAATTCGCGCCGACGAAACGATTCGATGCAGCGGATTTCGATGCCTTCTTGCAGTTGTTGCCGAAGCGCATAGACGGACGCGCAATTCGACATGCCGTCGAAGTCAGGCATCCAAGCTTCCAGCACCCCGAATTCGTATCGCTGCTATCCCAGCACGGCGTCGCCGTCGTCATATCGGGCGACAGCGACTACCCGCAGATCGCAGATGTCACTGCTCCGTTCGTCTACGCTCGAATCATGGGCACGGTCGAAGACGAATCGCTTGGCTATTCACGCAAAGCGCTCGACACGTGGGCAGACAGGGCGAAACAGTGGGCAGATGGCTCACAGCCCAAAGACCTGCACACCGTGGCGCAGACAGCACATGAAGCCGCACCGCGCGACGTCTACCTCTATGTGATCAGCGGCTACAAAGCGAGTAATCCGGACGCGGCGATGGCGCTGATTGAACGCGTCGGTAAAGCTTAACGTCGCTTAACGTCGGTTCGACCGGTGCCGGTGCTGGTCCCCCGGTCCGCATGCCCGTCAATCGGCAATACGAAAAAAAGGTGAGTCGCCTTCGAGCGTTGTACTCGACGGGTTCGCGACGCATTAAATCCAAAAATTCAGCGGCGCGCTGCTTCAATACGGCGCTGAATTCGTCGAGCCAACCGATCGATAAACGCCAGCTCTGCCAGTAGAGGTCGATGTCGAGATGGCGGCCCGGCGCGAGTTCAACGAGCTCGCCGCCTTCGAGCGGCGCGCCGATCATCTGCGTGGGACACATGCCCCAACCGAGCCCTGTGATGCACGCGCGCAAATAGCCGCCCACGTGCGGGAGCCAGTGCTGTGGCGGATCGATTTCCGCACGCGTCAAGCGGCGCATGAACCGCGCTTGCAGCGCATCTTTAGGATTGAATACCACGCAGGGCGCCCGGCGCAATGACTCGCGATTCACCCCACCCGCGAAATAGCGATCGAAAAACGACGGCGAGCACACGGCGAGATAACGCATGCGGCCCAACCGCACGGAGCGGCATCCCTGCACGGGCTCGGCTTGGGTTGTGACCGCACCTTGGACACTGCCATCGCGAATTCTCTGAGCCGTATGATCCTGATCGTCGATCACGAGATCGAGCAACATCCGCCGCTCGGCGCAAAAAGCCGCCACCGCATCGACGAACCACGTGCCCACGCTGTCATCGTTGACCGCCACTCGCAGCGTGGGCCACGATTGCCCAAGCACGCTGCCCGCCATGGATGGCATGTCGTCAGCAAGCTGCGCCTCGAGCAAACGCACACGCTCGGTATGGCGGCAGAGCAACGCACCGGATGCCGTGGCCACGCACGGCTGCCCGCGCTTCACGAGCACGCTGCCGACGCGCTCCTCGAGTAGCTTGACACGCTGCGATACGGCCGACGCCGTCACATTCAATTCGCTCGCCGCCCGATCGAACGATCCATGGCGGACGACGGCAGCGAGCGCGTCCAGCAAAGCGTAGTCGATCATTAGCGCTCCTTAATCGCGTTTAGCTAATTTAGATGTCCTTAGATGCATTGCGCATGCAGACTAACGCCATCTGCCCGCATCGTCTACTCGCTCCGCCATGAATTGGACCGCTTATTCGCACGGCGCGGCGCTGTGCGCCTCGCTCATCGTCACCATCGGCGCGCAAAACGCGTTCGTGCTTCGCCAAGGGATCATGCGCTCGCATGTCGGCAAGATCGTGGCACTGTGCACGATCTCCGATTTCTTGCTGATTTCGGCTGGCGTTGGCGGGGCGTCGGCGCTCGCCATGCGCTATCCGCGCGTGGTCGAGGTGGTCTTGTACGGCGGGCTGGCTTATCTGGCTTGGTTCGGCCTATCGACGCTCAAGCGCGCATGGCGCCCCGGCCATGCTGTGATGGAGGTGACGGACGAACACGGTGGAGCGCAGCCACCGGTTACGCGACAAAGCGGTTGGTCGGTCGTCCTCATGACGCTCGCGTTCACCTGGCTCAATCCTCACGTCTACGTCGATGTCTTGCTGCTCATCGGCACCGCAGGCGCTCGCGAGCCCGAAGGCGCGCGGCAAGCCTTCGCGCTGGGTGCAATGACGATCAGCCCGTTGTGGTTCGCGGCGCTCGGCTATGGCGCCCGGCTGCTCGCCCCGCTGTTTCGCAAGTCGACGGCGTGGCGCGTGCTGGACGGCGCGATGGGGAGCATGGTGTTGCTCATCGCGGCCGCACAATTGCGTTGACCGGGCACCGCTCAAACCGATCCCGTTGCCCAGCGACCCAAAAATCGCGTCAAGCTTTGGGCATAAAAGACTTGAAGTCATCGGACGCAATGCCCAGGCGGCGCATTTTGTCGTACAAGGTCTTCCTGGCCACGCCGAGCTTCTCACAGGCAAGCACCGCGCGCCCGGATGACGCACGTAACGCATCCTCGATGAGCCGCCGCTCGAAAAGGTTCATCTGCTCGTCAAGCGTAAGCGGCGCATCCACCCGCCCGTCCTCCGGGTCCCCGGTCCCGAGCCCGAGCGTAAAGCGCTCGGCGATGTTGCGCAGTTCGCGCACATTACCGGGCCACGGGCGGGCCATCAACCGGTTCAGGCGCTCGGCTCCGATCTCCGGCACCGGACGCCCGTAGGAAGCCGCCGCATTGAGCACAAAATGCTCGAACAGCAAAGGAATGTCCTCGCGCCGCTCCCGCAGCGGAGGAATCTCGAGGACAATCACGGCGAGCCGATAGTAAAGATCGTCGCGAAACCGCTGCTGGCGCGCGAGTTCGAGCAAATCCGCCTTGGTCGCCGCGATGATCCGGCAGTTCATCGGCAGCAACTCGTTGGAGCCGATCCGCTCGAACCGGCGCTCCTGAAGCACGCGCAGGAATTTGACCTGAAGCGCCATATGCATCGTCTCGATTTCGTCGAGAAAGAGCGTGCCCGCCTGCGCATACTCGAGCTTGCCGATGCGGCGTTTCAATGCGCCCGTGAACGAGCCGGCCTCGTGGCCGAACACCTCGCTCTCGAACAGCGATTCGGGAATGCCTGCGCAGTTGAGCGCAGCAAAAGGCTTGTCCCGACGCTGGCCGAAGTCGTGCAGGCAGCGCGCGACGAGTTCCTTGCCTGTGCCGGTCTCGCCGAACACGAGCACGTTCGCGTCGGTGTCGGCCAGCTCGAGGATCAACTTGCGCAGACGCTCGACGGCGCGTGAGCGCCCGAGGATCTGCGAGTCAATGCGCTCGCGGTTCTCGAGCTGTCTGCGCACGGCCGTGAGCTCGAGGGTGAGGCGCCGCTGTTCGAGCGCGCGCCGCGCGAGTTCGACGATCCGCTCGGACGAGAAAGGTTTCTCAACGAAATCGTAAGCGCCGAGGCGCATCGCCTGCACCGCCATCGCGATGTCGCCATGCCCTGTGACGAGAATCACGGGCATCGATGAGTTCGCTGCCTTCACGCGCTCGAGGAGCTCGAGCCCGTCGATGCCGGGCAGCCGCACATCGCTCACGACGATCCCCGGAAAACCGGCGTCGAGGCGCCCAAGCACCTCCTCGGCGGACGCGAACGCATCGACCTCGATGTCGGCAAGCTGCAGCGCCTGGGCCGCGCCGAGCCTCACGGCGGGATCGTCTTCGATGAGCAGCACGCGCAAGCCTTCCGGGGTCACAGGTTGCCCTCCCTGTCAGTACATAGATGAATGCTAAATTCGGCGCCGCCCCCGGACCGGTCGGCGGCCTTCAACGCGCCCCGGAATTCGCGCACGATGCCGGCCGAAATCGCAAGCCCGAGGCCGAGTCCTGCGCCCTGCTCCTTCGTCGTGAAAAACGGTTCGAAAAGCCGCGCGCGCACGGCTTCGGGCAGGCCCGTGCCGGTGTCGCGCACGCGGATCACGGTCACGTAACCGTCGTCCTCGACCATCACCTCGAGGTGGCGCTCGCTGGCGCCTCCCAGTGCATCGAGCGCGTTCGCAAACAGGTTGACGAGCACCTGCTCGAGCCGGTTCGCATCGGCGAGAACGCGTGCGTCAGCATGCTGACGGTCGAACGTGAGCTTGACCCGGTCCTTGCACAGCCGCTGCTCGACCAGGAACAGCGCGTTGTCGATCGCCTCTC
>JBQCDS010000123.1:0-7912 GCA_051961035.1 Trinickia sp.
GCGGTGTTGAGAATCAGCGGCAATCGCGGTTTGGATGGAATCGCGCAAGCCTATGTCAGCGTGATGCGTGGCACGCCGCTTCTGGTGCAGATGTTCGTGGTGTACTACGGTTTGCCCGACATCGGCATTTCGCTGTCACCCACGACGGCGGGCATTCTGACGCTCACGCTGAACGCCGGTGCTTATCTTTCGGAGAGCATGCGCGGTGCAATTCTCGGGATCGCGCGCGGCCAATGGAGCGCATCGCACAGCTTAGGGCTGACCTATTTCCAGACGCTGCGATACGTCGTTGGCCCACAGGCGCTGCGTCTTGCGGTGCCATCCATGGGCAACACGCTCATCAGTCTGATCAAGGATACGTCGCTCGTTTCCGTGATTACGGTGACGGAGTTGCTTCGTTCCGCTCAGGAGGTGATTGCCACGACGTTTCAGCCCTTGCCGTTGTACATCGCCGCCGCTGCGCTGTATTGGGCCCTGAGCTCGCTGCTCGCGGCGGTTCAGAATCGCCTGGAAGGGCGACTGGCTTTGCAGGGCCGTCACTAGGTAGGGGCAGCGGGGGAATCGCTGCACGCCCTCGCACGACATTTACAGAGCGAGTAACGCAACATGATCGACATCGAAAACGTTTCGAAGTGGTACGGACAGCATCGGGTACTGGACAGCTGCACGACGGTTGTCCGAAAAGGCGAGGTCGTGGTTGTCTGTGGGCCGTCCGGGTCGGGAAAATCGACGCTCATCAAAACGATCAATGGGCTGGAAGGATTCCAGCAAGGTTCCATTACCGTCGACGGCGTCAACGTAGGCCATTCGAAGACGGACCTCACCTCACTACGCACGCGAGTCGGAATGGTCTTTCAGCACTTCGAGTTGTTTCCGCACATGAGCATCCTTCAAAACCTCACGTTGGCGCAGACGAAAGTGCTTCGCCGGCCTCGCGCAGAAGCTGACACGAAGGCATTGTTGCTGCTCGAGCGGGTGGGACTCCGATCCCATGCGCACAAGTATCCGGGGCAGATGTCGGGTGGGCAGCAGCAGCGAGTCGCCATCGCGCGTGCATTGTCGATGGATCCGACGGCGATTCTGTTCGACGAGCCGACGTCGGCGCTCGATCCCGAGATGATCAACGAGGTCTTGGATGTGATGATCGAACTCGCGCAGGAGGGCATGACAATGGTGTGCGTTACCCATGAGATGGGTTTTGCGCGAAAGGTAGCGGATAGAGTGCTTTTCATGGACGCGGGCGTCATCGTGGAGGATTGCGTCAAAGACAGTTTTTTCGACACACCTCGATCGGAGCGCGCGCGGGATTTTCTGGCGAAAGTCCTGCATTGATGCCAATGAATTCTCGTCGCTCGAAGCGTCAGCGGCTGGGCCCAAACGCAGCGGTAAATTGTCGGGTTTACACCTAGACATGAAACGATCTTTTCAGCCGTAAAAAGAACAGCACGGGTGACGAGAGAAATTGGAACGAATGACGCCGGGATGTCTGGGACCGGGAAGCCGAGCCAAGAGCCGCTTATCCGGAGCATTTGAATTCAAGCGCCTCGTCGATTTCGTCAAAGTGGCGCTCACGTTTGGAGCGTTTGCCTGCCTGGGCATCGTGCTCACTCGCGCAACGTGGGGCGTGAGCACCATATGGCCGGCCAACGGCATGATCGTCGGGCTCTTCTTCAACGGCCGCAAGACTCGCTGGTGCAATCTGACGCTCGCCGTCGCCGCCGGCGGGTTCGTTGCTAATCTGTTCCTTCTGGGCGATCGTGCGTCGGTGCCGCTTTTCACGATCGGCAATGCCGTCGAAGTGTTGGCATTGTGGATCTCGCTCCGCGCTTCAAGGGCGCCGATATCCCCCGTCGTAAGCCCCCGCAGCCTCTTTCGCTTTCTGTTTTTCGCCGTACTGGTTCCGGCGACGGTCTCGGCGTGGTTCGTCGGCGCGGCCGCGCATGTCACGAAGGGGTGGCCGCTGCTCGTTGTCAGCGGTAGCTGGATGTTCAGTGACGCGCTTGGCCTCGCGCTATTTCTGCCGCTGGGCCATGCGGTGCGAGGCGCGCACCGTCTTGCGAAGATCGCGCTGTCACGCCGAAGGTTCGGTCCGAATTGCCCGCGTGCGAGCCGTCAAGGCGTCTACGCGCATGCGATCGTCCTGATCGTTAGCGTTGCCACATTTGTGCCGTCGCACTGGATACCGCCGTACTGGGTATTACCGTCGGTTGTCCTCGCGGTGCTATGGGGGGGCAGCTATGCAGCGGTAACGAGCACGTGCATGGCGAGCGCGGTTGCCGTGGTGAGCACGGTAAGCCGCCCGCTTTTGAGCCCGCTCGGCGCGTTCGCCGACCCTCAAAGCGCCATTCTCGAAGTACAAGGTTTTACGTTGGCATGCATGCTGGCCTCCTATCTGATGGCGTCCGTCCTTGCCGACCGCCGCCGATATCTGGCGCAGGCCACCGCAGGCCATCGGACGCAGCTTGAACTCGCACACCGCTTGCGCGACGCGAACGAGGAACTGGCGGCACTGGCATTGCAAGACCCGTTGACTGGTCTTTCGAACCGTCGCCGTTTCGAATCGGCACTCGGAGCGACGGGTGCCGCTGGCGACGCGAGTGGCATTGCGGTCATGTTCATCGACGTCGATTGGTTCAAGCGCTTCAATGACCGGTACGGACATGCGTTTGGCGACGGCGCTTTGCGGGCGGTTGCGCAGGTGATCGGCGATCGGTTGCCGGCCGGCGCCATTGCAGCGCGTATTGGCGGAGAAGAATTCGCGGTGCTCTTGCCGGGCGCTAGCGCGGCCGTCGCGGAAGGGCTTGCCGAATCGATCGTGCGGCGCGTGCGCGCGCTATCGATTGCGCATGCGGACAGCGCCTATGGTTTTGTGACCGTGAGTGTGGGGCTGACGCTCGGTGCGCAGTCGGAAGGAATGAATGCGAATTCCCTGCTAGACCTTGCTGATGCCGCCATGTATCGCGCGAAAAGCGAGGGTCGTAACCGCTGGGTCAGACAGGACGATGCAGATACCGCATCGGTACAGCACGACACACCCTGCGAGACCGACGACAAGTTATCTCCGCCGGTATAACGACTATTTGTTTCCCCGCTCTAAACTTTCGCTCGGTTCGAGCCGTTAGGCAGCAACGCGCGCGTATCGAAAGCGCGTGCGTTCGACTGTCGCGCGTCGACGTGGCGCAGCAGTGGACTTCGACACAACGACGTCGCACGTTGGTTTCGCGGCAATGGTCAGCATGAAATTCCTTCGTCGTTTATCGGTGCGGCAAAAGCTCCTCGTTGCGATGAGCTTGTCGATCGTTTGCTTCGTGTTGATCTCCACGGCGCTCCCAGTGGCACCGACTAACTAGAGCGGCAAGGGCACTCGGCCGAACGCGGGTTAGCCCTTCACTGCTGCTGCGTTGCGCGCGCTTGCTGCTCGGCTAGCACGCGCAGCGCAAGCTCGGCGGTGCGCTTGATGTGCGCACGCGACGCGGCCGCCGCGGTTTCGCCATCTTTCCGCTCGATCGCATCGAGCAGTGCGTTCATCTCTCGATTCGATTCCTCGCTGCGGCCCGGCGTCGCGATCGTCATCGCGCGCAGGCGATTGATCCGCGCGTTCAACGATTTGACGACGCTCAACGACACGACCTTGCCCGCACCGTCGAACATGGCGTCGTAGAACGCTTCGGTATGCTCGAGTACCCGCGGCATGTCGCCCGCCGCGAACGCGGCCTCGATTTCTCGGCGGATCCCGCGCAAACGGGCGATGACCTCTGGCGTTGCTCGTTCGGCGCATGCCTGCGCCGCGTGCGCTTCGAGCAGGCTGCGCAGCTCGTAAATCTCGCCTACCTGGCTCGGATCCAAGCGCGCGACGATCGGACCTTGCCGCGCGACGATCTCAACCAAGCCCTCGGTCTCCAAATGCCGCAACACTTCGCGCACCACCGTGCGGCTCACGCCCAACTCATCGCATAACGTCCGCTCGACAAGGCGTGCCCCAGGCATGAAGTAGCCCTGGACGATCGCGCTTCTGAGCTTGTCCAGCGTGAGTTCTCTCAATGTTTTGGCCGTTCTGTCTATTTTTAGGTCTGACATGGCGTAAAGAAAGGTAAGGGCGCCTGGGGAGCCCGGTGAGCCGGCATGCTGGCATTCCGTATTATCGATGATCTCGCATTGCGAGGACGCTTCTTGAGTAGAAATGCCCCCGTCAACGAGGCGCGCGGACGGGCGGAGATGCGATGCGGCGAGAAGCATCCTAAGCGGCGCTTTCATCGTCTCATGGTATTCCATAATATCTAGGCGTCGGTGTGTGCCATAAGCTGGTATACCATAATCTCAACCGATGGCATCCACGGCATCAAGCCGCGTCAGGAGAACTGTTATGAAGCTGGAAGTGCGCAAGCTGGTCACCTATCTCGAAGACACCTTGATCGAAGGCGGCAAGGCCGCGCCCCGGCCCTTGAAGCTGTTCGGCGTCGCGGCGGTGCTGCGTAACCCGTGGGCCGGGCGTGGCTTCGTCGAGGATTTGAAACCCGAGATTCACGCGCTTGCGCCTGAGCTAGGCGAGTTGCTGACGGGCGAAATCTTGCGCGTCGCGGGTTCCGGCGATGCGGTGGAGGGCTATGGCAAGGCTGCTGTCGTCGGCACGTCCGGCGAACTCGAGCATGCCTCCGCGCTCATCCATACGCTGCGATTCGGCAATTACTACCGCAATGCGGTGGGGGCCAAGAGCTATTTGAGCTTTACGAATTTGCGCGGCGGCCCGAACTGTCCGATCTCGATTCCGTTGATGCACAAGCATGACGAAGGCATGCGTTCGCATTACCTGACGGTGCAGTTCTCGATCGTCGATGCGCCCGCGCCGGACGAACTCGTGATCGCGCTGGGCGCTTCGATCGGCGGGCGGCCGCATCATCGCATCGGCGACCGCTATCAAGACTTGAAGGAGCTCGAGTCCAATGAAGCCTGACCGCGCGCTCCATCGCGACGTGACGCGCGCTCTGAGCGCTGGCTCGAGTTATAGCGTCTACTCGCCGCAGGCGGCTGATGCGCGCGAGGCGGAGACGGTGGTGTTGATTCACGGCGTCGGGATGAATCACAGCGTGTGGTCGGAGCAGATCGACGCGTTGGCCGATCGCTATCGCGTCATCGCTTACGACATGCTCGGCCATGGCGGCAGCGCGTTGCCCACGGCCACACCCACGCTCGACGAATATGCATCGCAGTTGGAGCGCCTGCTCGACACGTTGCAGATCGAACGGGCTCACGTCATCGGGCATTCGATGGGCGCGCTCGTCGCACTCGAGTTTGCGTTGATGCATCCTGGCCGTACGCTCAGTGTCGTTGCATTGAACGCTGTGTACGACCGCACGCCCGCGCAGCGCGAAGCGGTCATGAACCGCGCCGCCGCGCTCGGTGACGCGCCGGCCGAAGCGGGTGTCGACGTCACGCTGGAGCGTTGGTTCGGCGATCCGGTCCCTGCTCACTTGACGGCAGCGGCTGAAGCGGTGCGTGAACTGCTGTTGACAGTCGATCCCGTTGGCTACGCGCGCACGTATCAGCTGTTCGCGCGTTCGGACGATGCCCATGTCGGCCGCCTGCCCTGCCTCGCCGTGCCCGCGCTGTTTTTGACGGGCGAACTCGACGCGAACTCCAACCCGGCGATGTCGCGGGCGATGGCGGCCGCCGCGCCGCTGGGCCGCGCCGAGGTCATTGCCAACGAGCGCCATATGATGAATATCACCAATCCGGCGCAGGTGAACGAACGGTTGCTCGAATTTTTGCAGAGCATATCGGCGGCCGGCGCGCGAAACGATCAGCGCCGCGACGCGCGACGCGGGAGCATGTCATGACTGAAACGATCAATCGCACGATCAACGAACAGGCGATCGACATCGGCGAATTTCGCCGCGCGTTAGGCGCGTTCGTCACAGGTGTGACTGTCGTCACGACGGTTCAGCCCGATGGCTCGCCGCGCGGTTTCACCGCCAATTCCTTTACGTCGGTCTCGCTCGATCCACCGCTGATCCTCGTATGTATCGCGAAGACGGCATCGAGCTATGACGTGTTTTCGCAAACGCGTCATTTCGCGGTCAGCGTGCTGGCCGAAGATCAAAAGTCGGTGTCCGGCGTCTTCGCTTCGAAGGCGGCCGACAAATTCGAGCAAGTGGCGTGGCATGAGCGCCTGACAGGCTCGCCGGTGATGACCGGTGCCTGCGCGAGCTTCGATTGCGCGAGGCATGAACTCGTCGATGCAGGCGATCACATCATTTTGATCGGGCGCGTCCTCGACTTCGTTCATACGGCATCATCGCCACTCGGTTACTGCCGTGGCGCTTATGTGAACTTCAGCCTGTCGCTCGATGCATTGGCCGCGGCGGGGGGGCGCGCGCGCGTCGGCGCGATTCTCGAACATCGCGATGGGCTCGTGCTGCTCGATACGCCGCAAGGCTTGCAATTGCCGACAGGCGCGAAGCTCGAACCGGAAAGCGACGCCGCGAGCCTGCTCGGGGTACTCGGTAAGCTCGGCCTGAAGGTGCATTTGGATTTCCTTTTTGCCGTATTCGAGGCAGGCGGCGGGCCATCTCAGGGCGTGCAGATCTACTACCGCGGCCGCGTAAAGAACGACATCTCGCCGCAATCGGGCGGCGCGATCCGCATCGTTCCTTTACCGCAGATACCGTGGGACGCAATCCGCGACGATGCCGTGCGCTCGATGCTCGAGCGTTACGTGCGCGAACGCAGTGAGGACGCATTCGGCATCTATGTCGGCGATACGGAAAGCGGAACGGTACAACCGCTAGCCCCGGCGCACTAAACCGATCCATCCATCCATCCATCAAGAGAAGACTGCGCTCAGCGGACATGCACTGCACTTAAGCGGCGCGCGATAGGAGATGAACCATCATGAAGTTTTCGTTGTTCCTGCATATGGAGCGGTACGACACGAAGACGTCGCATCGCGAGCTATTCGACCAGATGACCACGCTCGTGCAACTCGCCGAGCGCGGTGGGTTCGAAACGGCGTGGATCGGCGAGCACCACGCGATGGAATTTACGATCGCACCGAATCCGTTCGTCAATCTGTCGTACCTCGCCGCGAAGACCGAGCGCATTCGGCTCGGCACCGGCACGGTGATCGCGCCGTTCTGGCATCCGATCGCGCTGGCCGGCGAAGCGGGCATGGTGGATGTGGCCAGCAACGGGCGGCTCGATCTCGGCATCGCGCGAGGCGCGTATTCGTTCGAGTACGAGCGGCTGTTGCCCGGCCTCGATGCGATGGGCGCGGGCGCGCGCATGCGAGAACTCGTGCCGGCATTGCGCGAACTCTTCAAGGGCGATTACGCGCATCAGGGTGAATTTTGGTCGTGGCCTGCATCGACGCCCGTCCCGCGTCCGATTCAACAACCGCATCCGCCGATGTGGCTCGCCGCGCGCGATCCGAACTCGCACGCGTTCGCGGTGGCCAACGGCTGCAACGTACAGGTGACGTCGCTGGCAGCCGGCGATGCGGAAGTCGTGAGCTTGATGGAGCGCTTCAACGCCGCATGCGCCGCGAACCCGCAGGTGCCTCGCCCGGAAGTGATGATGCTGATGCACACGTTCGTCGGCTCGAATGCCGCGGAAGTCGACGCCGCCGTTGAAGATCTTGCGCGCTTTTATCGATACTTCAGCAAGTGGTTCAAGAACGAGCGTCCGATCGAACAAGGCTTTATCGAGCCACTTACCGATGCGGACGTCGAGATGTTCCCGCAGTACTCGCCCGAGAACATTCGCAAGAACCTCGTCATCGGCGAGCCGAAGCAAGTCATCGAGCGTTTGAAGCGCTACGAAGAACTCGGCTACGACCAATACAGCTTCTGGCTCGATAGCCACATGAGCTTCGAGCGCAAGCGCAAATCGGTGGAGCTGTTCATCTCCGAAGTGATGC
>JBQCDS010000124.1:0-2206 GCA_051961035.1 Trinickia sp.
AGCGCGTCGGAGGAAGCGATCCAGCACGCGCTGGACCGCCTCATGGTGGGCCGCACCGTCATCGCGATCGCGCACCGCCTGTCGACGCTGCAAAACTTCGATCGCATCATCGTCATGAGTTCGGGCAAGGTCATCGACGACGGTACGCCCGAAGCACTGCGCAATCGCCCCGGCATTTATCGCGACCTCTTGTCCAAGCAACACGGCAAAGCGACGCTGCTGCACCCGGGCGGGCGAAAGATCGACGAGCACGTCGTCTAAAGCCGCATGACCGCATGACGTTGTGCGGCGGCGCACGACAAAGGCCCGGGACGCGATGCGCCGGGCCTTTGTTTATCGCCGCTTCGTTTATCGCCGCTTCGTCTATCGCAGCATCTCTATAACGAACCCGCGAGCGAAGCGATCGATCGCCGGAGCGCTTGCGGTGCCTTCCGCTATCGCACGCCGAACTTGACGCGCGCCCTTGGCTCTGGCGTCACACCGCAACACCCTTGCGGGCCGTCTTGGCGACGCGGGCCGTCGGGAGTTTGGTTTTCGCCGGCCGCGCCTCGTTGCCCTGCGCGAGATCGCGCAAGAACGTGTCGCGCCAGACGGACACATTGTTGCTGCGCAGCCCCGCGATCATGTCGCGATAGCGCGCGCGCCGCTCGGCGAGCGGCATCGACAGCGCTTGCGCGAGCGCCTGCGCCATGCCGTCGATGTCGATGGGGTTGACGATGAGCGCACCCGTCAATTCGTCGGCGGCACCGGCGAAGCGCGACAGCACGAGCACGCCGGGATCGTCGGGGTCTTGCGCGGACACATACTCCTTGGCGACGAGATTCATACCGTCGCGCAGCGGCGTGACATAGCCCACGTGCGATTGGCGAAACAACGCCGCGAGCACCGACCGCTCGTACTGCCGATGGATGTAGCGAATCGGCGTCCAGTCGAGTTCGGCGAAGCGGCCGTTGATCCGCCCGAGTTCCGATTCGAGCCGCAGCCGGATGTCTTGGTAGGCGTGCATATCGGCACGCGTGGGCGGCGCGATTTGCACGAACGACACGTTGTTGCGGCAAGCCGGTACCTGATCGAGCAGGCGCTCGAACGCGCGGAAACGTTCGACGAGCCCCTTGGAGTAATCGAGCCGGTCCACGCTCATGATGAGCTTGCGATCGTGCAGGGTCTGGCGCATCGTGCGCGCCGACTTGCCGCGCGCGCCGGCTTTGGCGAGCTGCGCGATTTCGTCGGGATACACGCCGATCGGATACGCGGCCGCCCGCAGCGAGCGCCCGAATGCGCGCACGATCGCGGGCGCGCCCGCGACGAACGGTGCGCCGCGCCCGCCCCCTTCGATTTCGCCCGCCGCTTCATGCACCCGGTAATCGCAAAACGCGCGCACGTCCGCTTGGGTCTGGAAACCGAGCAAATCGAACGAGCAGAGCGCCTCGACGAGCGCCCGATGCGGCGGCACGGCCAGCAACACCTGCGCGGCCGGAAAGGGAATGTGCAGGAAAAAGCCGATTCGATTGCCGACGCCCGCCGCACGCAGCGCCTGCGCGAACGGGATCAAATGGTAATCGTGTACCCAGATGATGTCGTCGGGGCGCAATAGCGGCACCAGCTGTTGCGCGAGCCAGGTGTTGACGCGCCAATAGCCTTCGAAGTCGTGGCCGTCGTACTGGATCATGTCCGCGCGGTAGTGAAACGCGGGCCACAGCGTCGCGTTCGAAAAGCCGCGGTAGTACTGATCGTAGTCGCGTCGCGCAAGGCCGATCGTCGCGAACGTGACAGGGCCCTGCTCCACGACCTGCAATTGCGGCTGCCCTGACGACGCCACTTCGCCGCTCCAGCCGAACCACATGCCGCCGGTTTCCTTGAGCGCGTCGTACACGCCGACAGCCAAGCCGCCTGCGGCCGGGCCGCCCTCCGAGATCGGCGCGACCCGGTTCGAAACGATGATCAGCCGGCTCATGACGTATGCGGTATCCCACGAACGAGCGCGCCGAGCCAGTCGACGAACGCACCGACCGAATCGACACGCGCGTGCGCCGACGTATCGCCCGCGCCGACCTTGATCGACAGGCCGCCGCGCGCGTTGACGACGGCAAAGGCCTTTTCGTCGGTCAAATCGTCGCCCGCGAAGACTGGCCTGCGTCCGGCAAAGGGCGGTTCGTCGAGAAACGCCGCCACCGCGCGGCCCTTGTCGACGTTCTTCGGTTTGATT
>JBQCDS010000125.1:0-8242 GCA_051961035.1 Trinickia sp.
CTAATGTCTCAACGGTAGTGCATGGCCAGTCCTACGACAACGTCAGATCGGACATATCTAGTCTGTAATCCACGGCGCGCAATAACCGTTGCGCTCTGATACCCGCCCCTGGATGTTCCGCCCGTCCGTCGATCCACCGCAACGGGTCGACATGCGCCGATGAAGCTGCGCTTCTCGCAAGCGCAAACAGAACCGGTGCCGCCGCCCTTGACGTGCCGAGCCGACGCAGCGTCCCCTGGCGCGCCTAACAGGCGCCCACAACGCATGCAACCCGAATGGCGTTGGGACCTCCCCAACGCATTCTCGGTCGTTCCGGCCACCACGCTCGCTCCGGTGTCGCGACGCCCCACATCGTCTGTCCCCCTGACGGACTTTATTCTTCCATGAGGGACTTTATTACTCGGGATCAAACCACCCAATCACCCCCCACCGCCCCGTTTACTTGACACCTAAACTATTTACTTCTAAATTTCCCCCATCGACACGCGAGGAGCGATCATGCGCATCGTCTGCATCGGGGGCGGTCCGGCCGGCCTTTACTTCGGTCTACTGATGAAGTTGCGCAACCCGGCGCACGAAGTCTCCGTCATCGAGCGCAACCGCCCGTACGACACCTTCGGCTGGGGCGTCGTTTTCTCCGATCAAACGCTGGAGAACCTGCGCGCCGCCGATGCACCCAGCGCCCAGATGATCCTCGATGCGTTCAACCACTGGGACGATATCGACGTCCATTTCCGTGGCCGCACGATCCGCTCCTCCGGCCATGGCTTTTGCGGCATCGGCCGCAAACGTCTGCTCAATATCCTGCAAGCCCGATGCGAAGCACTCGGCGTGAAGCTCGTGTTCGAAACGAACGTCACGAACGACGCCGATTACGACGCGGATCTCATCATCGCCTGCGATGGCGCCAACAGTCCCATCCGCCAGAAATACGCCGAGACCTATCGCCCCGATATCGACGTGCGCGATTGCCGGTTCGTCTGGCTCGGCACGCACAAGCTCTTCGATGCGTTCACGTTCGCCTTCGAGAAGACGCAATGGGGCTGGTTCCAAGCGCATGCCTATCGTTTCGATCAGGACACGTCTACTTTCATCGTCGAGGCGCCCGAGCGCGTATGGCGCGCCGCCGGCCTCGACGAAATGAGCAAGGAAGACAGCATCGCGTTCTGCGAACGGCTGTTCGCCAAATATCTCGATGGGCATCCGCTGATGTCGAACGCCGCGCATTTGCGCGGCTCGGCACAATGGATTCGCTTTCCCCGCGTGGTCAATCGGGAATGGGTGCATGAGAGGCCTCGCGCGAACGGCGGCACGACGCCCATCGTGCTGATGGGCGATGCGGCCCATACCGCGCATTTCTCGATCGGCTCCGGCACCAAGCTCGCCCTGGAAGACGCCATCGCACTTGCCGACAGCATCGATGCGCATCCGCAGGACCTACGTGCGGCATTGACGCATTACACGCAAACGCGCAGCGTCGACGTACTCCGCATTCAGAACGCGGCGCGCAATTCGACGGAATGGTTCGAAAACGTGGAGCGCTATGCTTCCTTCGAGCCCGAGCAGTTCGCTTACTCGCTCCTGACACGTTCACAACGGATCTCGCACGAAAACCTGCGCGAGCGCGATGCACGCTACGTCCGCTCCTTCGAGCAATGGCTCGCGGAAAGAGCCGGCGCAAACAAAGTATGCGACGACGTACATTCGGTTCCCCCGATGTTTACGCCGTTTTCCATCCGCGATATCACACTCAAGAACCGTGTCGTCGTCTCGCCGATGGCGCAATACTCGGCCGTGGACGGCACGGTGGGCGACTATCATCTGACGCATCTCGGCGCGCGCGCAATGGGCGGCGCGGGCCTGGTCATGACGGAGATGACCTGCGTGTCGCCGGAAGCCCGAATCACTCCTGGCTGCCCGGGCATGTATACGCCCGGGCACTTGCAAGCGTGGCGTCGTATCGTCGATTTCGTTCACGCGATGAGCGACGCGAAGATCGGCATGCAGCTCGGTCACGCGGGCGCTAAGGCTTCGACGCGCGTCAGTTGGGAAGGCATCGATCAACCGCTGCCCGATGGCAATTGGCCAATCGTATCGGCGTCCGAGCAACAATACCTCGCAGGCGTAAGCCAATGGTCGCATGCAGCAACACACGATGAGCTGCGCGAAATCGAAGCGCAGTTCGTGCGCGCCACGCAAATGGCCGACGAAGCCGGCTTCGACTGGCTCGAATTGCACTGCGCGCACGGCTACTTCCTCTCGAGCTTCATTTCGCCGCTCACGAATCGGCGCACCGACGAATACGGCGGCAGCCTGGAAAATCGTCTGCGCTATCCGCTGCAAGTCTTCAAAGCGATTCGCCAAGTTTGGCCGTCAGGCAAGCCGATTTCCGTCCGCATTTCCGCGCACGATTGGGTCGATGGGGGCACAACACCCGATGACGCCGTCGAAATCGCACGCGCGTTCAGGACAGCGGGTGCGGACATGATCGACGTGTCGTCGGGCCAGGTCAGCAAAAACGAAAAGCCCGTCTACGGACGCATGTTTCAAACGCCCTTCGCCGATCGGATTCGAAACGAAGCAGGCATTTCGACGATTGCCGTGGGGGCCATCTCCGAAGCGGACCACGTCAACAGCATCATCGCGGCCGGGCGCGCCGATTTGTGCGCCATCGCGCGGCCGCACTTGGCGAATCCGGCTTGGACACTGACCGAAGCGGCGAAGATCGGCTATTTCGATGTGGCGTGGCCTAAGCAATACCTCGCAGGCAAAACCCAACTCGAGCGCAACCTCGAACGCGAACGGGCGATCCACACGGCGGAGGTGTCGCGATGAACGCCAACACGAACGCACTGGACGGCAAACATGCCGTCGTGACGGGCGGCGGGAGCGGCATCGGTGCGGCCGTCGCCCGTGCGCTTGTCGATGGCGGCGCTCGCGTGACGATCGTCGGTCGCGACGCCGCCAAGCTCGAGGCGCAGCGTGATGCCTTCGGTCGATCCGATGCGGTTCACTGCGCGGCCGCCGACGTGACCCAGCCCGATGCCGTCGAACACGCCTTCGCGTGCGCACGCGATGCGCTGGGCCCCATCGACATCCTCGTCAACAACGCGGGCCAAGCGCAAGCCGCGCCGTTCGGTAAAACCGATCTCGGCCTTTGGCAACGCATGCTCGACGTCAATCTGACCGGCACGTTCGTCTGCACGCAAGCCGCGTTGCCCGCGATGATCGAACGCGCCTTCGGCCGCATCGTCAACGTGGCCAGCACGGCCGGCCAAATCGGCTACCCGTACGTCACTGCGTATTGCGCCGCCAAGCACGGCGTCATTGGCCTTACGCGCGCGCTGGCGCTCGAAACGGCAACGACCGGCGTCACGGTCAACGCGGTGTGTCCCGGCTACACGGAAACGCCGTTGCTGCAAGCGTCGCTCGATCAAGTGATCGACAAGACGGGCCGCTCCGCGAGCGACGCCCGTGCAGCCCTTCAACGGGCCAACCCTCAACGACGCTTTATCGATCCCGATGAAGTCGCCCACACGGTGCTCTGGCTGCTGTCGCCGCTCTCGGGCTCGATCACGGGCCAATCGATATCGATCTCTGGTGGAGAAGTCATGTGAGCGATACCTTTCGCACCCCGACGAAGAAACGATCCGCGACGCCCGCGGACAACGTCGTCGATCTTGAAATGAGCACCGGCGCCGACAGCCACATGAGCCTGCGCCTTTGGCTGCGCCTGCTGACGACGACCAACCTCGTTCAAGCCGAACTACGCCGCCGGCTGCGCGCCGAATTCGACACGACACTGCCGCGCTTCGATTTCATGGCGCAACTGGCGCGTCATCCCGAAGGCTTGAAGATGAGCGAGATTTCGCGCCGGCTCATGGTGACGGGCGGCAATGTCACGGGGCTGACCGATCAACTTGAAAAAGAAGGCCTGGTTGCACGCGATGTCGATCCCTGCGATCGCCGCGCCTTCACGGTCAGCCTCACCCCCGCCGGCCGCAAGCTCTTCGACAAGATGGCTCAGGCGCATGAACGTTGGGTGGTCGAGCTCTTTGGCGGTCTGTCCATCGACGACAAATCGAAGATGCATCAACGCCTGGGCAAGCTCAAAGCGCATCTGCTCGACACGCGGCATAGCCGCACTGCGAATGAATAGGAGAACGAATCAATGACGGACTCTGCCTTCACCGCCGACGCATTGCGCGCGGGCAATCGCACGACGCTCGCCTCATATACGGCACGCCACTTCGGGTGGCGGGTCGAACAAGGTGTCGCCACGATCACGCTCGATCGTCCCGAGCGCAAGAATCCGTTGACGTTCGATTCCTATGCCGAGTTGCGCGATCTCTTTCGTCAGCTCGCCTATGCGGTCGATGTCAAAGCCGTTGTCATCCACGGCGCGGGAGACAACTTCTGTTCGGGCGGCGACGTGCACGAGATCATCGGGCCGCTCGTCGGCCTGCCGATGCCGGACCTCTTGATGTTCACACGCATGACGGGCGATCTGGTCAAGGCCATGCGCCACTGTCCGCAACCGATCGTCGCCGCTGTCGATGGCGTATGCGCCGGTGCCGGCGCCATCATCGCGATGGCGTCCGACATGCGCCTGGCCACATCGCGCAGCAAGCTCGCGTTTCTCTTCACGCGCGTCGGCCTGGCGGGATGCGATATGGGCGCATGCTCGATCCTGCCACGCATCATCGGCCAGGGGCGCGCCTCGGAATTGCTGTTCACGGGCCGGGCAGCGAGCGGCGACGAGGGCTTCGCATGGGGCTTCTATAACCGCGTGTGCGCCCCGGAACGCTTGCTCGACGATGCGAACGAACTCGCGCGAACGATCGCCGCGGGGCCTACGTTCGCTCACGGCGTCACCAAGGCCATGCTGCATCAGGAATGGAGCATGAGCGTCGACGAGGCAATCGAATCGGAGGCACAGGCACAAGCGATTTGCATGGCCACACGCGACTTCGAGCGCGCATACGAAGCGTTCGCGTCCAAAACGCGCCCCGTGTTCGAAGGCAACTGAAGGAAACCGACATGACCAAAGCTTACGGGCATGACATGCTCGATTGGCCATTCTTCGAGCAGCGACATCGCGCATTGGCGCGCGAACTAGCCGCCTGGTGCGATGAGCATCGAGCGCTCTTCGGCCACGCCGAACCGGTTGCAGCCGGTCCCGAGGGGCGAGCGAGCGTCGACGCGCAGTGCCGGCAACTCGTTCGTGCGCTCGGCGAAGGCGGTTGGCTGCGTTTCGGTGTCGGCGGTGCCGCTTACGGCGGCCACGGGGACACGATCGATACGCGCGCTGTCTGCCTCTTGCGCGAAACGCTCGCCGCACGCTCGGGGCTGGCCGATTTCGCGTTGGCCATGCAGGGCCTGGGATCGGGTGCGATCTCCCTCGCCGGCACCCACGAACAAAAGCAGCGCTATTTGCCACGTGTCGCAAGCGGTCGTGCCATCGCGGCGTTCGCGCTCTCGGAGCCGGAAGCGGGATCCGATGTCGCGGCGATGTCGCTCGCGGCTCGGGAAGACGGCGATGCCTACATCCTCGATGGCGAGAAGACGTGGATCTCGAACGGGGGCATTGCCGATTTCTATGTCGTCTTCGCACGGACAGGCGAAGCACCGGGCGCACGCGGTATCAGCGCGTTCGTTGTCGACGCCGACACGCCCGGCTTGACGATCGCCGAACGCATCGATGTGATCGCGCCGCATCCGCTCGCGCGCCTTCGCTTCGACGGTGCACGGGTGCCGAAATCGCAGTTGCTCGGGGCGGCCGGTGAAGGATTCAAACTTGCCATGCGCACGCTCGATATCTTTCGAACGTCGGTCGCTGCGGCCTCGCTCGGCTTCGCCCGGCATGCGCTCGACGCGGCGCTCGACCGCGCGTCGTCGCGCCGGATGTTCGGGCAAACGCTTGGAGATTTTCAATTGACGCAAGCGAAGCTCGCCGACATGGTCCTCACGATCGACTCGGCCGCCCTGCTCGTCTATCGTGCGGCCTGGTTGCGCGATCAAGGCAAGAGCGTCACGCGCGAAGCCGCTCTGGCGAAGTGGCACGCGAGCGAAGGCGCGCAGCGCGTCATCGATGCCGCCGTACAACTGTGGGGCGGTCAAGGCGTGTGCAGCGGCACCGCTGTCGAAATGCTTTATCGCGAGATCCGCGCCCTGCGCATCTATGAGGGGGCAACCGAGGTGCAACAGTTGATCGTCGGGCGCGATCTACTCAAGGCCTATCGAGAATCGGCGGGTGCGCCATGACCGATCCAACGCTCATCGTCTTCGAGCGCCCGGTGCGAATTCGGTTCGCGCACTGCGATCCGGCCGGCATCGTGTTTTTCCCGCAGTATTTGACGCTGACGAACGCGCTCGTCGAAGACTGGTTCACCGATGCGCTCGGCATCGACTACGCCGACATGATCGGCAAGCGCCGCGTCGGCCTGCCCATCGTCAAGCTCGAATGTGAGTTCTCGCGACCGAGCCGAATGGGCGAGACGATCTCGCTTGCCCTATCGCTGCTCGACGTCGGTAGCCGCTCGATACGGATTCGCATCGTCGGCCGAGGCCACGACGGCGTGCGCTTTGCGGCCAACCAGGTGCTGGTCACGACCTCGCTGGAGTCGGGCGCATCGATCAGTATTCCTAACGATATCCATGCGGCGCTCGTGCGGGCGGCCGCGACGCCAGATTTTTTATTGATGACCGAACACAAAGGCGCCTAGCCATGAAACGTCCACTTTTGCCGGCCGGCTGGCCCAAGCCGCGCGGTTATGCCAACGGTATCGCCGCGCACGGTACGCAGATCTTTATCGCCGGACAAATCGGCTGGGACGAAACGGGACACTTCCGCTCCGATACGTTCGCCGATCAGGCCCGTCAAGCGCTTTCGAACATCGTCGCGATCTTGAGGGAAGCGGGTGCCGGCCCGGAGCATCTCGTGCGCATGACCTGGTATGTGACCGACAAGCGCGAATACCTCGCCGCGTCGAGAGAAATCGGTCAAGCGTTTCGCGAGTTGATTGGCGATTACGACATCGCCATGAGCGCGGTGCAAGTCGTCGCGCTCATCGAAGACCAAGCGAAAGTAGAAATCGAAGCCACCGCCGTCATACCCGATTGACCCGGAGCGAGTCATGGAACCGTCTGCTCATGTCGATACGTTTGCACGAGATAATCTGCCGCCGCACGACCAATGGCCTGTCTTGCTGCTCGATCATCCCGATGTGGCCTATCCCAAGCGTTTGAACTGCGCGACGGTGTTGCTCGATGCCACGATCGCGGCCGGCCACGGCGAGCGTGTAGCGATTTGGTCGGAAGTGAACGATGCGCCGCACAGAACGACGTATCGCGAACTGCGCGAGATGGTGGATCGCTGGGCGCATGTGCTCGTGCAAGACATGGGGCTGGTACCGGGGAATCGCATCTTGCTGCGTGGGCCCAACACGCTTCAAATGGCCGCTGCGTTTCTCGCAAGTTTGAAAGCCGGGCTCGTCGTCGTGCCGACGATGCCGCTGCTGCGCGCCAAGGAGTTGAAGCAGATCATCGACAAAGCGAAGGTTTGCGCGGCGCTTTGCGATGCTCGCCTCATCGACGAACTGAACCGATGCCGAGATGCGAGCGACGAGTTTTTTTGCGCCGCGCTCAACGACGTGCGCGTCTTTCACAGCGATGCGCCCGGCTCCGTCGAATCGCTGGCTGCGGGCAAGCCCGCGGGGTTCACCGCATGCGACACGGCGGCCGACGACGTTTGTCTAATCGCATTTACGAGCGGCACGACCGGTGCGCCGAAAGGCTGCATGCAGTTTCATCGCGACGTGCTGGCGATGTGCGATCTCTTTCCGCGCCATACGCTGAAACCGACTTCCGCAGACATTTTTTGCGGCACGCCGCCGCTCGCGTTTACGTTCGGGCTCGGCGGGCTGCTGTGCTTTCCGATGCGCGTGGGTGCATCGACGGTGCTCATCGAAAAGTTGACGCCGGACACGCTGCTGCGCACCGTCGAGCGTTTCCACGCAACGACGATGTTCACCGCGCCGACGTTCTATCGCCAGATGGCACCGCTCGTGCCGCGCTACGACATCGCTAGCTTGAAGAAAACCGTATCGGCCGGCGAGGCCCTGCCCGATTCGACGCGCGAACTGTGGCGCAAGGCAACCGGCATCGAGATGATCGACGGCATCGGCGGGACGGAGATGATTCATATCTTCATCGCGTCCGCGGGTGAAGATGTCCGTCCTCA
>JBQCDS010000126.1:0-2766 GCA_051961035.1 Trinickia sp.
CTGGTAGCAGTCAAAAAAAACCCGCCACGCGGGCGGGTTGAATCCATATCAGGAGGAGACATGGAGGAGACGAGGTAAGTATAAATCCCAGGTGGCAAAGAATGCAAACCCGTGCCCGGCGAACATGCGCCTTAGGCACTTTTCGAGACCGGTTCTTCTCGCCGTTGCCGCGCGCGCATCCGGTCCAGTTGGTCGCTCGCTTGCGCGAGGGCGATGAGCGGTGCACCGCACAGTTGTTCGTCGTAGAGCGTCACGATCCTGGCGATGCTGATGACGCCGCCGTCATCGAGGCTCCATTCGTTGTTTGAGCGGCCGCGGTCGAAGCATTGGCCAATGACGTCGTCTGCCTTCTTGTAGGCGGCGAAGTCGAGGCAACCATATCCGCGTTCCGCGAGGATTCCGACAAGAATCAGTGCCTGAAGGAGCGCTTGCGCGTCGCCAAGCCGACCTCGGCCGCGCCGCAGGAGGTCGAGTGCGAGGTGCGCCTGGAGTGCAAGTCGATCAGCCGTGGCACGGGGCATCGGCAGTAGCCGTGCCTTGGCATTGCCCGCTTGCGCAACCCGACCGATCGGGAAAGGAATTGTCTTCGCCATTTCTAGGATTGAAGGGACTAGAAGGGATAACGGCGCGCGCGGCAGAATCCTTAGCGACTGCTCCCGGGCGCTTTGGTCATCGATGCGAACGCCGGCCGGCAATCCCCGTACATTGTTCAGACGATTTGTGAACGTGCGGATCGCAACGTCTCGCTCCTCATGCGCTCTTTATTTCGCGCCACTCAGGTAGTGCCATTCGAAGCCGTGCCGCCCTTCGCGCACCGTACCGGCCGATGTTTCCGGAAAGTGCGCGGGGAATACGACCGCATCCGTTTGCGCCGCATGTTCGAGCAGCGATTGTCTCGATGCTCGCGCCTGCGGCTGATCAAGACAGAACGTCGAATTCCACTGAGGACGATAGACCTGCAGCGGGCTATGCATGACGTCGCCGGAGAACAACGCTGTCTGTCCTCGCGAGCGAATTTCGATGGCCATATGGCCGATGCTGTGGCCCGGCGTCGGCAGAAAGCGAATACCGTCGGCAATCTCCGTCTCTTCGTCCGGCACGATGAGAGCCTGTCGGGCTTCGATGACGGGCAGTACGCTGTCCTCGAATACCATTCGCCGCGGCTCTCCTTCCGGCGTCGCGAAATAGTCGTGTTCGCGCTGGCCGAATACATACGTGGCGTTCGGAAAAACGGGGATCCAGCGGTCGTTTTGCCAATGCGTGTTCCATCCGACGTGATCGACGTGCAAATGCGTGAGCAAGACATAGTCGACTTGCTCGCGTCGGAAGCCTGCCGCTTCGAAGCGCTCGAGCACGGGGTTGTCGAGTTTGTCGAACAGCGCACTGAACTGCCGCGTCTTCCCGTTGCCGATTCCCGTATCGACAACGACAGTCAGGCCGCCGATTTCGACGACCCACAAATGCGTTTGCAGCGATACTCGTCGATTCGCGATGTCAAGGCTGGCGGTCGAACAGTGTTCCTCCAGGACTTGCCCGCTCGCGGCATCCCAGTCGGGGAACAAGACATCGGGAGCAAGTGCGAAGGCCGTTTCATCGACCCGGGTGATCATTGCCTCGCCCACAAGATGGCTATTGGAAGTGCTTTTCATAGCGATGTTGGCTTGCTGTAAGTCATGGAGTCCATCAAGCTACGGCCAGCGTACGCGCAATCGGCACGCGCCGCATGGCGACGACGTAGAGCGCGGCGCCGATGAGTGCGGACAAGCCGCCAGTCAAGGCCAGCGCCACGCCCAGGCTGTTGTCGCCGTGCCCGAGGTGTTCGTTCAGGTAGCCGACGGCCAGCGGACCGACGCCTCCGCTGATCGCGTTGGTCATGAAGACGAGCAAGGCGAGCGAACGACCACGCATGCGGTTCGGCACGGCGATCTGCAGCGGCACGGGCGCAAGTCCCATCGCAATGCTCGCGGTGAATGCACAGGTGCCATACAGCAAGACCGCGACGGTGCTATCGGCGACGAGCGGCATGGCGATCGCGGTCGGCACCAGTGCAGCGACCGCGCCGGCAGAGAAGCCTAGCACCCTTCGCAAGGTGTTTTCGTCAGTGACGCGCGTCGCGAGCATGCCGGCGCACGCAACACCGAGTGTCCCGCCGATCATGTAAGCGGGTGCGGCCACCAGGCCCACAGCCTTCGGCGCAAGATGAAAATGCCGCATCAGTAAGGTCGGAAACCACGCGGCGTGCGAGTAGAACAACGTGATCAACGCTACGTAGGCCGCAAAGTACGGCAGACAGAAGCGATTGCGCCCGAAGAGCTCGACTATGACGTCCCGCAGGGACGGCATGACATCCTCTGCTTTCGTCGCATGATGGAACGCCTCCAGGCGGACCGGTTCGCGAACCGTGAATGCGACCAGCGCGGCCAACACGAGCCCGGGTAGTCCGACCACGACGAACACCGCTTGCCACGGTTCGAAGCCATGCGCCGCGAGCCACACACTGCTGTCGCCATGGGCGGCGGACAACAGCATGCCGCCCCCGAACAACGCAATGCCGCCTCCCACGTACGGCCCGAGCATGAAGACACTGCTCGCGCGCGCCACGCGCCGCGGTGGGAAGATGTCGCTGAAGATCGACAGTGCAGCCGGGCTTAGTCCCGCCTCGGCGATCGCGGTCCCGGCGCGGGCGATGAGAAGTTCGGAAAAGTTCGAAGCGAATCCGCATGCCATTGTCGAGACCGCCCAGATCGCAATGCAAGCGGCGATCAG
>JBQCDS010000127.1:0-3129 GCA_051961035.1 Trinickia sp.
GGCCACTTGAACTCAGGTGACGTGCATGTCATGACGAAGGGCGGTGTCGTCAAGCTGACCGGGCACGTGGCGAGTGCCCAACAGAAGCAAAAGGCGGGTGACATCGTCCAGGGCTTGGACGGTGTCACCGCCGTGCAAAACGAGCTGACGGTAGCCCCGTCGGCAAAATGAAAGCGGGTTCGCGCACAACGCGCGGCTCGCGTGCCTGCCCAGTCAACCGTCGCGCGTCGACGGTTTCGGAACGGTTTTTGCGGCGCGTCGCAGCAAGTGCGGCGCAATGCGCTGCAAGACCCTGTGCTTCCGCTCGTGCAAACCGTCACCCAGAGAGGCTTCGATGCGCATCCTCAACGCGCTGTCCGTGATCTTTTGCGGGCTCACCGCCCTTTATCTACTCGCCGGCGGTGGATGGCTGCTCGCAATCGGCGGATCGCCTTACTACCTGGCAACCGGCATCGTGCTGCTCGTCGTCGCTTGGCTCATTTGGCGTCGCAATCCAGTCGCGTTTTGGCTTTATGCGCTCGTGCTCGTAGGCACGGCCGGGTGGGGGCTGTGGGAATCGGGCCCCGACTTCTGGGCGCTTGTGCCGCGCTGCGACGTGCTCGTCGTGTTTGGCATATGGCTGCTGCTTTTGGTGAGCCCCTCGCTCGTGCCGCCGCGCGGCGGGGCCGTCGGCGCGCTGCTCGTCGCGCTCCTGGTGTGGGGCGGCGTGCTCGCTTACTCGGCCTTCAACGATCCGCAGACGATCAACGGGACGTTGAACGCACAAGCATCGGCCCCGGCGCCCGCGAGCGGCGCCGATGCGATCGATGCTGCCGATTGGCCCGCCTATGGCCGCACGCCACAGGGTACGCGCTACTCGCCGCTCGCACAGATCACGCCGCAGAACGTGAAGAACTTGAAAGTCGCTTGGACGTTCCGCACGGGCGACATGAAAGGCCCGAACGATCCAGTCGAAATCACCAACGAAGTCACGCCGCTCAAGATCGGCGACCTGCTTTATCTTTGCTCGCCCCATCAAATCTTGTTCGCGCTCGATGCGCAAACGGGCGCGCTGAAGTGGAAGTTCGATCCTAAGCTGAAGGCCGACCCGTCGTTCCAGCACGTCACCTGTCGCGGTGTTTCTTACGCGGACCTTTCCGCGAACGGCGGTGAAGGTGCGGCTGCGGCGCCTAGCAATGGCGCGGCTTCGGCTACCCAAGGTGCTTCTGAGGCGGCGTCGGCCGGTCAGCCGAGCTCCGGCGCGACGGCGGCATCGGCCGCCCAATCGGAATCGGACGCGACGGCAGGTAGCGCGGCGTCCGACACCTCGGCGGGTTCCGCTGCGACGGGTGCCTCGGGCGCGACCACGGCTTCGGACGCGATCACCGCTTCCGGCGCGACGGCCGCCGCGTCGGCGCCTGCCGCATCGGGCGTTGAAGCCGCTGCGGCGCCGGGTGTGTGCGTGCGCCGCATCCTGCTGCCGGTCAACGACGGCCATCTCTACGCGCTCGATGCGCAAACCGGCCAGCGTTGCGCCGATTTCGCAAACGATGGCGACCTGGATCTCCAGCACAACGAGCCTGTGACGACGCCCGGCATGTACGAGCCAACTTCGCCCCCGGTCGTCACGAGCCGCGTCATCGTCGTGGCCGGCTCGGTGGAGGACAACTTCTCGACGCGCGAGCCGTCGGGCGTCATCCGCGGTTTCGACGTGCGCACCGGCAAGCTGCTGTGGGTCTTCGACCCGGGCGCGCAAGACCCGAACGCGATGCCGGGGCCGGGCCAGCATTACACGTGGAATTCCCCGAACTCATGGGCGCCGGCGGCTTACGACCCGACACTCGACATGGTGTATCTGCCGATGGGGGTCTCGACACCCGACATCTGGGGCGGCAACCGAACCCCGTTGCAGGAGCGCTATGCGAGCGGGATCCTCGCGTTGCATGCGTCGACGGGCAAGCTCGCTTGGTTCTACCAGAGCACGCACCACGACCTATGGGACATGGATCAACCATCGCAGCCCACGATTGCAGATATCACGGGTAAGGATGGCAAAACCATCCCGGTCGTCTATGGGCCCGCGAAGACCGGCAATCTCTATGTGCTCGACCGCCGCACGGGCGTGCCTGTCGTGCCCGCGCCCGAGCGGCCCGTGCCGCAGGGCGCGGCGCCCGGCGATCACGTTTCGCCCACGCAGCCGTTCTCCGACCTCACGTTCCGCCCGAAGAAGAATCTTTCCGGCGCCGACATGTGGGGCGCGACGATGTACGACCAACTCGTTTGCCGCGTGATGTTCCACCGGTTGCGTTACGACGGCATCTACACGCCGCCTTCGCTACAGGGCACCCTGGTGTTCCCGGGCAACCTTGGCATGTTCGAGTGGGGCGGTATCGCTGTCGATACCGATCGTCAGATCGCCATCGCCAATCCGATCGCGTTGCCGTTCGTCTCTCGGCTCATCCCGCGAGGGCCCGGCAATCCGATGGAGCCCATCGCCGGTGCGAAAGGCAGCGGCACGGAAGCGGGCGTACAGCCGCAATATGGCGTGCCCTACGGCGTGACGCTCAATCCGTTCCTTTCGCCGTTCGGCCTGCCGTGCAAGCAGCCCGCGTGGGGATACATGGCAGCGATCGACTTGAAGACGAACCAGATCGTTTGGAAGAAGCGCATTGGCACCACGCGTGACAGCACGCCGATTCCCGTTAAGTTCAAGGTCGGTATGCCGATGCTGGGCGGGCCGATCGTGACGGCGGGTGGGGTCGCGTTCATTGGTGCGACGGCCGACAATTACATCCGTGCGTTCGACGTCGACAACGGCAAGGAACTGTGGCGTGGACGCTTGCCCGCCGGTGGCCAGGCCACACCGATGACGTATTCCGTGAATGGCCGCCAGTATGTCGTGATCGCCGCGGGCGGGCATGGATCGTTCGGGACCAAGCTTGGCGATTACGTGATTGCTTATGCGTTGCCGAACCAGTGAGCGCCGCTATTGCGAGCGTGGGCTGAACCGGAAAGAAGACATGAGACGACTGTTGCTGGCCGCGCTCACGGTCACGGTCACGTGCATTTCGACCTGCGTTCTTGCGCAAAGCGATGCGCCGGGGCCGCTCGCCACGCCGTCCGGCGCGTTGCGGTTCGTGCGCGTCGACC
>JBQCDS010000128.1:0-4062 GCA_051961035.1 Trinickia sp.
CCTCGTTTGAATATCATGGGCACCGGGCGGGTATCTATTGCGGGTGGGGGGGCGCGGTCGTGGGGGCGCCACGCCGGCGCGGCCCACTGCCACGGCTCGGTCCAGAAAGGCGGAATGCCGTCAGCCTGCGCTTGCACCGTCATCCACCCTCCGGTTCGCGCCCCGCGACCGCAAGAGGCGCAGCAATCGATCGGCGAAATACCCGATCGCCGCCGAAGCGCACACGAGCATCGCCAGTCGCAGCGAGATGCCGGCGCTTCCGGCGCTCCCGGTAATTCGGGCAAATTCCGGGACCTTTGCCGCCTGCGGAGGCGCGACCGGCTGATCAGGCAACAGCATCACGGCAACGTGCCGATCATCCTCCGAGGCGAGCCCCGGCACGCCGTTCTTGATCAATCTCGAGATGCCGGGTACGAGCGGCGTGAGATCGACATCGGCGCGATGCTTGACGAGCACGGATGCCGACGCAGCCGCAAGCGGAGCGCCCGGCGCCGGGCGCTCCGGCGTTACCACGCTCACGCGTGCGGCGACGACGCCGTCGATTTCCATCAACGTCGCTTCCAACTCGCGTTCGATCGCATGGGTATGACGAGCGCGCTCCTCGATCGGCGTTGGCGCGAGCGAGCGCTTGCCGAGCGCCTCGTCGGCGCTCGGGCGGGCAGCGCGCAACAACCCCGCTTCGCGCAAGGCGCTCATCGCCCGGGGAAGCTCCGAATCGGCGACGGAAAGCATGACGCCGGATTTCTCGGAGTGGCGTTCGATATCGATCCCATGGCCACTCAGCACCGCTGCGATTTCGCTCGCCTTGCGGGCGTCGGGCGCCAATTGCAATTGCACCTTGCGTTCGCAAGCCGCGCACGCCAGGACCGCAACGATCAAGCACGCCCGCGCCGGCGCTGCCGCTCTTACATCGATTCTCATACCGGCTCGATCAAGCCGCCGATACGAGTTGCCGAAGCGCGCCGGCGGTGACGCCGATCAGCTTGGCGCCCCACATGACGCTCACGGTGTAGGACGCCATGGCGCGTGCCTGGCGATGCATCGACACGGCCAATTCCGGCGCATCGATACCCGATGCCCATGCGCCGGCCACGCCGTCGGACAACGTTTGCGCTTGTACGCGATGGCGCCCGAGCTCATCGAGCTGCCGCGTCAACGCGCCTAGCGCGGAGCCGGGCTCGATCGATCGCGATGCCGCCGTATCGGCCGCCGGGAGTAGCGGCAGTACGCGCCCCACATCAGCGGCCGCCATCGCGGCGGCGAACGTGCCATGGTGAACCAAGGAGTTCGAACCAGGCGCCAAGGCGCGCGGCGCGGCTGCGCCAGCGGCCGTCGTTTTCATCGCCGCGATGTTCATGGGCGCAACTGCTGGCCGAGCGCACGCAGCGCATTGACGAGTTCCGTCTTTGCGTGATTCTCGATGTGGATGAGCGCGTACTGCGCATCGACTTTGCGCTTTTCCAGCGCGAACGCCGTGCCGGCCTGCACGGCCCACTGCGCGGCACGGCTCTGACTGGCCGCATGCGCGGCGAAGCCCCCCAACACTTCGTTCATCGTCCTTGCCTCTCGTTACGGGGTGCGGCGCTTGCACGCCGCACCGCCTCATAGCCCTACGTTAGAAGTGAATACCTTGTGCCGCCTTGATGCTGGCGTTCTGCGCTTTGGCTCCGGAATCGAGACGGCCGCTTGCGATGCTGTTGGCCGTGTCAGCCATCATCTTTTGAATGCTGGCCTCGGTTTGCATTTCCATCGCCCTCAACTGCATCGCTTCCTGCCGTTTCAGGACACCCTCCATCTGATTGAAGCCCACGCCGCTCGGCGAGCCCGCCGCGCCGGATGAATCGGACACCGCCGAGACGGCCGACGAAGCGAGTGTCGCGAGCGCACCCACGGCATGGAGTGCGGGAACTACGGCTGCTATGGTCATGATTGCGACTCCTTTGCTATAGACGAACCACTGCTCTCCCGGCAATCGATGCGCCGCACGCCAGGATTGCGAGCTTAGTAACGGCAACGCGAAAGCGGTTCCATGCCGGCGCGTTGGGGGTTATCTCGTCCGATTTTCAGCTGCATGAAGCGCAATGGCGTCACGCGTCAGGAATCATGCGCGAATCGCTACGCCATGAGCCTCCCCGATCCGAAGATGATCTCGACGCACTCGAATCCGGCCTCGTCGCTTGCCGCAACGGATCTCACCGTCCAATTCGACGACTGGTACCGCTCGCACGGCCGTGCGATCTACCGATTCATCGCACGCCGGGTACGAAGCGCGGAAGACGCCGCCGATATCCTCCAAGCCACGTATTTGGGCGCTTGGGAAAATCGTGCGTCGTATCGCGGCACGGCCCAACCCAAAACGTGGCTGACGGCCATCGCGCTCAATGTCGTGCGCAATCATGTCAGTCGAACGTCCGATTACCGTTTCGCGATCGAGCCTATCGATGAGCACGAAAGCGAACTCGTCGATTTACGCGCCCCCGAGCGGTGCGTATCCGTCAAGCAAACGTTCTTGCGCTTCCTCGCGTTCGCGCAATCGCTTTCGCCGGAGCAACAGCGGATGCTCGAGTTGCTGTTCGTCGACAACGTCAGCTATGTCGAGGTCGCCGCCGCGCTCGGCATTCCCGTCGGCACCGTTCGGTCGCGCTTGTCGCGCCTGCGCTCGAAGTTGGAACGGCACTTCGATACGACCGGCGGGCTCTGATCCGTTCCGATCCCTTCCGATTCCTTTGCTGGCACCGGCTTGCTTCCTCATATTGCGCGGGGCGGTGCCGCATCGTTTTCGCCGAACGTTCATCGCATGCACGCTTTCCCATGACTCTTCATTCCGCCGAAACACACTTGCTCCAGGCCCTGCGTCACGCCGAGGAAACCCGCAGGACGATGTCGCCCGACCGCCCCGCCGATTGGCAGCATTACGTCGAGTCGCTGCGCGGCGTCTCGCTGGCCAATTGGAGCGCCACCACGGATCTCCAAATGAAGTTCGCCTTGCTGCGCACCGTCATCAACGAAATCCGATGATCGACATGTTCGGCCGCACCCGCTTGCGCCTGTCGTCGCTGGCCGCGCTCGCGCTCTTCGGCGCGACGGGTGGCGCGCTAGCCGTTGACCGGGCCAACGCGACCCTCACCGCGCCCTATGCGCTGGAAGCGGCCCATCAAACCGTGGTCGATGTCCTGAATCGATTCGCCGCCGATCACGGTTTGACGGTGCGCGTCGGTGCGCATTTCAAGCGGCGCTGGCAACTCGCCAAGCTCGATGGCTGGGTGCGCGCGCCATCGGGGCAAGCCTTTGTCGAGCAGCTTGCGCACGCGCACCACTTCTCGTGGTTCATCGCCGAACGCATCTTGCATATCAGCGAGGCCAGCGATTCCGCGGTCGAGCGAATCGCGCTCGGCGGCATGAGTGCCGATAGCGCGCGCACCGCACTCGAAGGCGTGGGCATCTACGACGCCCGCTTCGGTTGGGGCGAGCTTGCGGGCCAAGACGCCGTGCTCGTGGGCGGCCCACGCGCATACCGGGCGCTCGTGCGCCGCGTGATCGCGCGCCACGCGAATGCGGCCGGCTCGCACGCCGATCCCGAGCCGATGATCTTTACGCTGCGCTTCGCGCAAGCGGCGGACGATCCCCCATCGGGCGCGAACGGCGGGAAGCGCCAAGGCGTCGCGACGCTGTTGCGGCAATTGCTCGTGCGCGAACCTCTAGCCGTCGGCGAGCCCACGTTCACGCTTCCCGCGCAAGCGGACGTCCCGCCGCTACCCAGCGCCGCGCCGCCCCTCGCCCGGTGGCTCGGCTTCCCGGGGCCTTCGTCCACGCCTTCGCCCGCCCTGCCAGCCATGCGCGCCGCGAGAACCGCCGCATCGGAGCCCATCGACGCCAGCATCGTCGCCGATGAAAGAACCAATTCCGTCATCGTATGGGCCGACAGGCGCTGGCGAAGCCGCGTGCAACAACTCGTCGACGCGCTGGATCGGCCTTCGTCGCTCGTCTCGATGGACGTGCTCGTCATCGAGGCGGATGTCGCCACGCTCGCCACGTTGGACGCGGCGAGCGAGCGCGCGCGCG
>JBQCDS010000129.1:0-8389 GCA_051961035.1 Trinickia sp.
CGCACGATCGCGTTCGAATTTCGGAACCCGTCATGGCTCGACGCACAACATCGATCTTGGACGCTCGGATTCGAACGCGAGCACGGCATCGCGCATGTTGTGATGGACGCGCCGCCCGACGTTTCCAATCGAGCTCAAACGATCTGGGAAGCAACGAATGCGCAATTGGCGATCGTCCGTTTGCACGGGCGCAACGCGGATACATGGAACGTACCCGGTTCGCTGGCGTCGGGGCGCTTCAACTACGACTACACCGAGGAAGAACTACGCGAGTTGAGCACGCCGATCAACGCGCTTGCCGAGCATGTCGAAACCACCCATGTGATCTTCAACAACTGCTTCGAGGATCAAGGGCAACGCAACGCGAGATCGATGATGAATCTCTTCGAAGCTCAGCATTAGCCTCAGCCGCTGCGCCGGCTCGATCACTTCGCCACGCTGATGTCGTACTCGTTGTCATTGGCGGTTGCAGGCCCGAAGCAAAAAGACATTCGCTGGCGCTTGGCCCGATACATCGCCGCATCGGCGACATCGATAAGCTCACGCACGTTGTTCACACGATCCGGATACGTCGCAATGCCGATGCTGAGCCCGATCTCGAATCGGCCCGCAAATTCGGCTTGCGCCACCGCTTGCACCTGCTCGATCAAGCGCCGCGCGAGCGCGCACAATTGTTCGTCGTCGCTGTAATCGGTCAGCAGTACGACGAATTCATCGCCGCCAACGCGCACCAACATGTCCTCGCGCCGAACCGCGGCGGACAACCACTTGGCAAGCCGCCGCAAGAACGTATCGCCGGCGCTGTGCCCCAGTACGTCGTTGACGCGCTTGAAACCGTCTACATCCAAATAAAAGAGCGCGACTTTTAGGCCTTCGATATCGCGACGTGCCGCCAATATGTCGATTGCCGACAGCAACATTCTTCGGTTCGGCAGGCTTGTCAGGGGATCGCACCCCGCCTCGCGGTTCATCGCCTCGGAATAGGCGCGGATGTTCGCGAACGCTCTCTGTTGAACGACCAGCGCATAGGCAATCAATCCTCCGAGGAAGACCGCGAAGATCGCCAACGCGCCGCCGCCGAATACGACGCGCTGACGGACGTCGTTGGCTGCCGCATGCCGGCGCGTCTGCCAGATATCGATCAGGCGATCGAAATATGCGCGCAGGGTGTCCATCTCGCGCTTGCCCTCATCGGTCTCGACGAGCGCCATCGCCTCGATCCGCTCGCCGCCGCGAGCAAGATCGATCGTGCGTGCCAGTTCGGCAAGCTTATGCCTTTGCACGACGTCGATCTGGCGCACAATGCGCATCGACTCACTATCGCCGGCAACAGCGTCCGACATCTGATGCAGCGCTTGGTCGATATCGCGCGAGCCCCGTAGGTAGGGCTGCAAATAGTCAGCGGATCTTGTCAACAAATACCCACGCTGCCCAGTCTCGGCGTCCTGTAGATCGTCAAGTGCACGGCTCGTCGAACTCAAGACGGCGAAAGCGCGATCTTCGGAAACGCCGTCCGCGACAATGACGCGCGCCTCGTAGATGAACGCGGCGGCCGCCGCCAGCAAGCCGAGGACGAGCATGGCATACAACGCGACGAAACGATTTCGATCGTTATGCGCTGAGCGAAACAGCCGCGCGGGCAAGGCGCTCTCCGGGAGGTGGGGAGGTTTGAAGACTGCCCGCAAGCAACGTGCCCGTGCTTGCAACCCGTGAAGCTACGATCGGCCGCGCGATGAATCGCGGCTTGCCCGATAAAGGGGCCCCTCACGTCGTCAACCGACGATAAGCGCTTAGATGGCGTACGAGACCTTGGCGGTCGCCGCGTGTCTCGAGCAGAATGGCTAAGTTGTGATGCGCGTCCGCGTACGTCGGATCCAGCTGCAAGCAGCGCTTATAGCTGCGCTCCGCATCGTCGAATCGCCCCACCTCTTCCAATGCGATTGCGCGATTGAAATGCAGGACGGCATCTTCGGGGAAGTGAAACAATGCCTCGTCGAACACGCGTAGCGCGTCCTCGCAGCGTGCTTCGAGTTCGCACAGCAGCGCGCCGAGATCGACGTAGGCCGCGTACAACGGCTTGGGCGATAGCTGAATGGCCTTCTTATAGGCGTGCTCCGCACCGTTTGCATCCGACGCGCGCAATTGATCGCCAAGCTCGTACCATTCCTCGGCTTGGCGGGCCGCGTCTTTTTGAGCCGGCGCTCTGTCGAGCAACACCACATCGCCCTTGACCTGCGCCACCTCGAAATCCAGCAGGAGTTGGCCGGTAATCGCATCCCATTGGGATGGCCCCATCCTCACCGCCACATCGTTGCCGATCGCCGATACACGAATGCCCGTCAACGGCAGCTCGTCGGGCAACGCTTTTCTGAGCCGGGACAACGCGAGAATGATTTTGCGAGGCGGTATTTGCGCCGACCGCAATTGCAATGCGGTTCGCAGCAATACGACGTCCCGGAACGTAAATCGATATTCATTCCTCGGGCCACGCGACGGAGTCACGAAGCCTGCTGCGATCAGACCTGAAACCACGCGGCGCGACACCCCCAGCGTGGATTCCAACTCCCGCATCGAAATTTCGCGCGAAGGATCTTTCTGTGTCACTTGCGTGCCCGCACTTTCGCGGGCTCTTTAGTTGCGGTTTTGGCTGCGCGAGTGGCGGGTTTGCGCGTTCTCGCCGGCGCCGCTTCGTTTTCCGCGACACGCTCCGCGCTCGCGGGTTTCGCTACCGCAGCCTTCGGTTGAGCGCCGCCTTTGAGGCTAGCCCGCAAGGCTTCCATTAGATCGATGACCTGCCCACCGCCAGCCGCCGTTTCCACCGCCTCGTGCACGACCACCTGCTTGCCTTCGATCTTTTCGTCTATCGCGGCGAGAATGCGCTTCTTCTCTTCGTCTTCGTACGCGCCCGGGTCGTAGTGGTCTTCCGCGCCCTGTTCGATGATTTGCATCGCCAGTTTCAACTCGGCATCGGATATTTGCACCTGCTCGATATTCAGTTCCTTCAGCGAGCGAACTTCATCCGCGTAGAGCAACTGCTGAAAAACCAATCCGTCTTCTTCGGGCCGCACCTGTACGATTCTTGTCTTTCCCTTCGACGCCCACTTGGCGAGCGCGCATCGGCCGCTTTGCGCCAGCGCCTGTTGCAGCAAGCTATACGGCTTTGCTCCGCGCTTATCGGGTGCAATGTAATACGCTTTGTCGTAAAACGCGGGATTGACCGCTTTCTCCGGTATAAAAGCCATGATCTCCACCACGTGACTCGCCGCATCCTCCAAGGCCTTGAGTTCGTCGCTGGTGAACACGACGAATCGGTCCTTCTCGAACTCATAGCCCTTCTTCATGCTCGAGCGCTCGACCACCGCTCCCGTCTTTTCCGAAATGTATTGCTGCTTCACGCGAGACCCGTCCGGCGCCAGCAGGTGGAACCGGATATCCGACGAACTTTCCGTCGCCGTGTAGAGCTTCACAGGGATGGAAACGAGCCCGAACGAAAGGGATAACGAGGCGATAGAGCGGGCCGGCATGAACATCTCCTAACGGATGAACAGTTCCGCGTATGCAGGCAACGCGCGTGCCACCGCCGCCGCATGGCCTGCTGCGCCGCGTGCGCGCACAGCGCGTGATTCCGCTCATTTTAGGCGCTTTATCGCCGATGCCAACGATTGGCGAGTCGACCAATAGTCCACCCAAGGGTCGCTGGATCGAAAGCTCAGATATTCCCGCGCCGTTTGGACACTCCACTGCGCGCCGCTTTTCAAGTCGGACAATTGTTCCCACGAAACCGGCAACGAAACGCCCATGCCGGGCCGCGCGCGCGCGGAGAACGCCGCCGCGGTGGTCTGCGCCATGCCGTTACGCAGATAATCGACATAGACTTTCCCGACGCGATTCGAAGCGCCCGATGTGGCGGAGAAACGCTCGGGAATGGTTTTCGCGAGATGCCGGACGAATGCCTGAGAGAACGCTTTCACCGGATCGTAGGCGAGACGCGGCGCGAGCGGCACGACGACGTGCAATCCCTTCCCGCCGCTGGTCTTCAACCAGGCGTCGAGACCCAGCTCCGAGAGAAGTGTTCGCACGAGCATCGCCGCCTCCTGAACTTGCGCCCATTTCACCCCCTCCCCCGGGTCCAAGTCGAAAACAACTCTATCGGGTTCATTGAGCCGACTGACGACCGAATTCCACGTGTGGAATTCGACAGCGTTCATTTGCGCGGCCGATAACAGCGCGTCCTCGGTATCGACTGTCAGCAGCGGCGGGTGTTTCGGCCATAGCTTGCGGTCATGTTCCGTCAGGCCAGGCATGCCGGTGCGCTCGGCGTGCTTCTGAAAGAACAACGGCGCGGCGATGCCGGAAGGCGCGCGGACCAAGGCCACCGGCCGGTCCCGCAGGTGCGGCACCATCCACTGCGCGACGCTGGCGTAATAGCGGACCAGATCGGCTTTCGTCACGCCGGTTGACGCGTCGACAATTCGATCCGGGTGCGTAATTTTCAATTGCGGGGATGGCACGGGCAGCGCGGTTTTACCGCCTTCCCTCACCACGCTGCTCGCCGGTTTATCGAGACGCAGGCCTTTGAACGACGCTTGGCGGATCACGCCATCGGCCGTCCACTCGGCGAATTGCACTTCCGCGACCAACATGGGCTGCACCCAGCGCTCGCTGCCCGCGGCGCGCTTCGACCAACGTCCGGATCGATTCACTGTCACGTTCACGGGCGATGCGTCCACCTCTATCGAAACAAGGCGCGCCCAAAGGTTTCGAGCCGTCCGGGCATCCCACCCGGTGCCGACGCTGCCCGCATCGTGGAGTTGATCGCCGACATAGTAGCCAAGCACCAGACTGCCAACCTCGCCGCGCTCACCGCCCCGATCGGTGAACCCACAGATCACGAACTCCTGACGAAGCCGCGCTTTGGCTTTCAACCATGTTTGAGTGCGTCCCGATTCGTACGGCGCATCGCGCCGCTTGAGCATGAGGCCTTCTAGCCCTAGCCCCGACGCAGCTTCGAATACCTGCGCAGGCGGTGCGTCGAAATCCTGGCTGAGCCGAACGCGTTCGCCGGCTTGCTCGAGCAGCGGTGTGAGCAGCGCGCGCCTGGCCCATAGCGGTACTTGTCTGAGATCCTTGCCGTCGAGATACATCAGGTCGAACACGAAGTAGACAATGTCGCGCTCGTCCCCGCCATCTATCGCATCCTGCAACGCAGCGAAGCTCGGGATGCCGTCTTTGAGCACAGCGATTTCGCCGTCCATCCACGCGCTCGAGATCGGAAGCGCGGCCAGTTGCTCGGCCAGGCAGCCGAATTTGCGCGTCCAGTCGTGGCCGCCTCTCGTGATGAGTCGCGCGTGGCCATGGCTCATGCGCGAAAGCAGGCGATATCCATCGAGCTTGGCTTCGGTGATCCAATCGCCGCTCGTCGGGAGCGATGTGGCGAGACTCGCCAGTTGAGGCTCGAGCTTGGCCGGCAGGCGAGCCGGCACCGCCGCGGACAGATCGATTTCGGCGTGCTGCGCGCGCGCGAGCGATGCATGCCTGGGCTCGCGCGTTTCAATGAGCCCGAGCGGTTTGCTAATCACGCTATCCGGAAGCGCCTTGATGACGTCGTATTCGGCAATCGGCCGCGCCCATTCGTCGCGCTTTTTGAACAACATCCACTGATCTTGCTTGTCGTCCGGCTTAGCTATCCGTACCAACTCCCACAGGCCGGCAAGTTTTTCGCCGTGAAGACGGAAAACGATTTTTCCGGCGCTCATGCCATCGCGAGGATCGCCGATAGGCTCCCAGGTTCCGCGGTCCCACACGAGGACAGTGCCGGCGCCATATTGCCTCGGCGGGATCGTGCCTTCGAAGCCGGCATACTCGACGGGATGATCCTCCACGTGGATCGCCATTCTCTTTTCCTTTGGGTCGTAACACGGCCCTTTGGGAACCGCCCAGGAAAGGAGTACTCCGTCGAGTTCCAACCGGAAGTCGTAGTGCAGGCGGCTGGCCCAATGCTTTTGCACGACGAAGCTCAAAGACTGAGCGCCAGCAGCCAGCCGTGGCGCCGATGGCGCGGGCTCCGGTGTGATGAGGAAGTCCCGCTTCTTTCGATAGCGGGACAGCGGCGGGGATGTTGGAGAGCGAGCCGTGGGATTGGTGTTAATCTGTTAAAAACGCCTCTTTCTCGCAAATATGGCGCCTACTCTACCCTTCGATCGAAAACCTTATGCGTCAGCTTCAATCAAAAACCGAGTGCGGTCCTTTGCACCGGCCAACCACGCCGGCGCCCGCCCACGCCCACTCCAGGTTTCACCGGTGGACGGGTGACGATACTTCGCCGGCTGCGGGCCTTTGACGTAGTTGCCGCGACGCTTTGCAGCGCTTTTTGCCGGTGCGGCGGAACGCATTGGCTCCCCGTCGATAAGAAACCGATCGCGGTTCTTCACCTGCACGATCCAAGCGGGCGCACGACCTCGTCCCGACCAAGTCGCGCCACTCTTCGGATCTTGATACTTGGCCGTAGCCGGCGCTGCCCTGGAAGCGGATTGCTTGCCGGAGCTCGGGCCACGCTTTTTGCCGAGGTACGCCTCGATATCGGCCACCGTCACGCCACTTTTGCGAATGAGTTCGACAATGCGTTCGAGCGCTGCCGACGACTGACGCGCCTTGATGGCTTCTGCCTGTTCTTGCAAGCGTTTAATCTTCGTTTGAATCGCTTCCAACGTGGCCATGAGGGTTTTTCCGAAATTAAAGGATGAAACCACTATGCCATGGCCACGCGCTTCTTGGTAGCGGTGGGGGTAAATTTCAGGCGAATTAACGTTCCATTCGTTCCACAATACGAGTTCCGACGCATCTTCGAGCGCAATGGCACCGAATCGGTCTATTTCCCGGATCGGGGATGATATCCGCCGCGTAGCAACGCGAAGTCACGACACGACATGCACGCCCAATCCTGTCCGCCCCGGCAACACGTCTTCTTTCAGCGTGCACTCGGGAATATCGTAATCGCCCGCGTTCTGACGCCGGTAACGTATCGGCCGAGTGCTCCAAAGCTCGTCCAAGCGCCGGCCCAATGCGTCGCGCGTCTGCGCGAATCGGGCGTCGTCCATCTTGCTCGTTCGATAGACGACGAACGGCGGCAACACATCGAATCCCGGATAAAACAGCACACCGTGATTGATGGGAAACAAGATATCGTCGATGGGGCCGTTGATGCCTCGCGGGCCGTAATGCGGCTCCCATCCCCCCGCCGTGACCACCAGCATCGCGCGTTTGCCGGCCAGCGAGCCTTCGCCATAGCGATCGCCCCACCGGCTATCCGAGTGTTCGCCCACGCCGTAGGCAAACCCGTACGCATACACGCGTTCCACCCATCCCTTTAGAATCGCCGGCATCGAAAACCACCAAAGCGGAAACTGCAAGATCACGGCGTCGGCCCATCGCAGTTTCTCCTGCTCGCATGCAATGTCTTCGCTTTGCGTGCCATGCTCGAACGCGTGCTTCGAATCGAGCGACGCATGGAAGGGCTGACCTGGCACGTGATCGGTGTTGTCATCGGCATCGAGTGTCGCTTTCCACTTCATCGCATACAGATCGGACACCCGCACAACATGTCCCGACGCTTCCAGCCGCGAAACGGAAAAGTCTTTCAGCGCGCCGTTCAAAGACATGGGCTCGGGATGGGCGTAGACGAGCAATACATTCATGAGGTGGAACTCCCGTGTTGGTATAGACAGCGACAGCGTATGCCCGCGCGCGCTATATTAGAAATGACTTGCCGAAATCGCAGGTATTAACGTGGATAATCGCCTCAGACGCTTGGATCTCAATCTGCTTATCACGCTCGACATGCTCCTCACGGAGCAAAACGTCACGCGCGCGGCGCGGCGGCTGCACTATTCGCAGCCATCCGTCAGCGTTCAACTCGCCAAACTAAGAGACGTTTTCGACGATCCTTTGCTGTTGCCGGGGCCTCGTGGGATGCGCCCAACGCAACGCGCGGAACAATTGCGCGAGCCTTTGCGCGAGGCGCTCCTCGGGCTCGAGCGTGCCGTCGCGCCACCGCGTGCGTTCGACCCTTTACGCGCGAATCAAACGTGGAAGCTCGCCGCGACCGACTACGCCGAATCGACGATCGTATTGCCAGCGCTACAGCGTTTGCGCACCGCGGCGCCCGGCAGCCGGCTGGCTGTCGTCGAGATGGCGCCGCCGCGCTTCGAGAAGCAAGCGGAGCAAGGCGAGATCGATCTCGCGTTTCATACCGTGGAGGGCGCCCCGCAGAACATGCGTCGACGCGTGCTGTTCGCCGAGCACTACGTGCTGGTCGGCCGCGCCGATCATCCACGTTTGAAGCGGCGGCCCACGCTAGCGCAGTTTTGCGATCTGCAGCATGTCATCGTCT
>JBQCDS010000130.1:0-9147 GCA_051961035.1 Trinickia sp.
GATCGCCCGATCTCCGAATTCGACGGGCCGGTCGATTCCGTGCGGGTGCCGGTGGTGCCGCCGACGGGCGAGTGCAAGCCGTTCCAGGAAGTGCTCATCGAACTGGCTAGCCGCCTGAAGTTTCCGGCCTTCACCCAGCCCGACGGCCGGCGCAAGTTCCGCGACTATCCGGACTTCATCGTCAACTTTCAAGCGTCGCCCGGCACGGGCTTTTTGATCGGCTGGCGCGGCCAGGATGGGACGAAGGCGGTCGTCGGCGAGCCGAATCCGAACCAATGGGAGCAATACGCGAAGAACAATTGCGTCTACCACCATCACATGCCGGAGACGCTGCAGTACATGCGCAACTGCAATGGCCCCTACATGCAATGGGCCGTGGATAACGGCTTGCGCAAGTATGGCGTGCCGATCGTCATTCAACTCTATTCGGAAGTCATGCAAACGTTTCGTCTGGCCGCGCAAGGCAAGACGAAAGGGCGGCAGCCGCCCGATCATTTGCGTGCGCGCATCGAGCGTTATTTCGACCCGCTGCCGTTCTGGTATCCGCCGCTCGAGCAGGACGTGACCGATCTCGATGGCTACCCGCTCGCGGCGATCACGCAGCGGCCGATGGCAATGTATCACTCCTGGGACTCGCAAAACGCGTGGCTCAGACAAATTCACGGAGAGAACTATTTGTTCGTGAATCCCTCGATGGCCGCGAAAGAGGGCATCGCGGACGGCGGTTGGATCTACGTCGAATCCCCCTGGGGCAAGGTGCGCTGCCGCGCGCGTTACAGCGAGGCGGTCGAGCCCGGCACGGTGTGGACGTGGAATGCGATCGGCAAGGCGGCCGGTGCGTGGAATCTCGGGCCGAACGCGGGCGAATCGCAACGTGGCTTTTTGCTGAACCATGTGATCACCGACGAGCTGCCCAGCGACACGCGGGCAGGCGAACGCATGTCCAACTCCGATCCGATTACGGGCCAGGCCGGGTGGTACGACGTCCGTGTGCGGATTTATCCGGCCGAGGCGGATGCGACGTCAACACTGCCGCAATTCGCGCCGATGCAGCCGTTGCCCGGTTCGACGAATGTCGTGCAGCGCGTTCAGGCGTATTTCGCCGGAAAGGGCGAATTCGCGGCCCGGCTGCGTCGGGCGGCCGCGTTCGGCGCAACGCAGGGCGCTTCGACGAGTAATCAGGGAGACAAACAATGACGCAAATGGCTTTAGTGATCGACCTGAACGTCTGCGTCGGTTGCCATGCATGCGTGACGAGTTGCAAGGAGTGGAACACGTCCGGCGAAGCCGGCAGCCTGAGCGACATTCGCCCGTACGACGACGACCCCTCCGGCACGTTCTTCAACCGTGTGCAGACGTATGAGGCCGGTGTCTTTCCGATGACGGACACGATCCATTTTCCGAAGTCGTGTCTGCATTGCGAGGATCCGCCGTGCGTGCCGGTGTGTCCGACCGGTGCGAGCTACAAGCGCGAGTCGGACGGCATCGTGCTCGTGGATTACGACAAGTGCATCGGCTGCAAGTACTGCGCGTGGGCGTGCCCATACGGCGCGCGAGAGTTGGATGAGGATCGCAAGGAGATGACCAAGTGCACGCTCTGCGCCGACCGAATCTATAACGAAGCGCTGCCCGAACGCGATCGCAAGCCCGCTTGCGTGCTGGCGTGCCCGACATCGGCGCGGCTCTTCGGCGATATTCACGATCCGCAGTCGGAGGTATCGCGCGCGATACAAGAGCGCGGCGGCTATCAGCTCATGCCCGAATGGGATACGAAGCCTTCGAACCATTACTTGCCGCGCGTGAAGACGGAATCGGCGTGTGGCTGCGGCAAGAGCGGAGGATGCGGGAGCGCGGCGGCGTCGGATGCCTCGACGATCGAGGGGCAACTCGAGCGCGGCGAGATGAACCTCGCGGCATTGGCCGCGCATCGATGAAGAAGCGAAAGCCTTCACGCTGGGCCATCGTCCCGCACGTTAACCGTGTCGTTGCATCGACACATTGATACATCGATTGATAGATCGATTGATTCATCGGCAAGGAGTCCCCATGCGGCCTGCTTTTTCAGTCATTTTTCTCACGACGCTGTGCGGAGCGGCGCAAGGCTTGCTGCTTGCCCTCGTCGCAGTCGAAGCCGTCGCACGGGCGGCAGGTGCCGATATTCCCTCGGCCTTTTATGTGTTCGGGGCGGCGTTGGCGGTCGTGCTCGGCACGCTCGGCCTCGCCGCGTCTTTTTTTCACCTCGGGCATCCCGAACGCGCGTGGCGCGCGATCACCATGTGGCGTACATCCTGGCTCTCGCGTGAATGCATCGCGTTGCCCGTGTTTCTTTCGCTCGTGACCGCGTACGGGTTTGCGCACTGGGCCGGATGGAACAGCACGCTCGAAATCGGCGTGCTTGCCGCCGCCGCGAGCATCGCGCTGTTCGTTTGCACTGCCATGATCTATGCGTGCCTGCGCTTCCTGCAAGAATGGGCGAGCCCGTTTACGCTCGTGAACTTCGTTCTGCTCGGATGCGCATCGGGCTGCACGCTGGCGACGGCCAGCGCGGCATGGTTCGCGCCCGCGCTCGTCGGCAAGCTCGCCGCGTGTGCGTGCGCACTGACGCTGGCGGCGTGCGCAACGCGACTCGCTTCGCTCGCCCGCAACGCGCGCCTCAAACCGAAATCCACCGTGCAAAGCGCAACCGGGATTCGCAACGGCAAAGTTGAGCAAAAATCGCGCGGCTTCACGGCCAGTGCATTCAACACGCGCGAGTTCTTTCATGGGCGCAGCGGCGGCATGCTTCAAACCGTCAAGGTCGGCTTCATGATCGGCGCCTTCGCCGTGCCGTTCGTGCTGGTCGGGGCGGGGGCGCTTGCACCGAGATCGGCCGGCGCGGCTATCGCGCTCGGCGCCGCCTGCGTGATCCAGTATGCGGGGTTGCTCGCCGAGCGTTGGTTCTTCTTCGCCGATGCGCGACATCCGCAAAACATCTACTATCAGCGCGCGTCGTGACGTAGCGCGCTTCGCTTCGATGTCCGGGCCGAGTCTGGACTCAGCCCGGTCTTAGCCCCGTCCTAGCCCCGGCCATGCTGCGCTTGCACGCATTGCGCGAGCGCGCGTATGCCGGGCTCGATCTTTTCCGGCGCGATGGCCGAGAAACCCAAGCGGAAGTAGTGGCGCGCCTCGCCGCTATCGTTCATGAAGAACACGTTGCCGGGCTCGATCACCACGCCGACCGCCTGCGCATCGGCGGCAAGGCGTTCGGCGTCGAGCCACGCGGGCCCTTCCACCCATGACGATGCGCCGCCCGTGACCGGCACATAGCGCGCTTGCGGCAGATGCGTGTCGAGTGCGGCCATCAACACCTGCGAGCGCTCGCGGTAGGCATGGGCGAGCCGCCGCAGCAGCGCATCATGATGCCCGAGTGCGAGGAAGGTCGCGAACGCACGTTGGACGTAGCCGACAGGATGGCGCACCATCAAGCGCCGCAGCGCGCGCAGTTCGCGAATCAACTCGCGCGGACCGACGACATAGCCAAGGCGCAGGCCGGGTGCGAACGTCTTCGACAGGCTGCCGACATAGATGACGCGATCGGCTGTATCGAGGCTTTTCAGTGCCGGATGCGGCGTGCCGGAAAACGTGTTCTCGCTCTCGTAATCGTCTTCGATGATGACGAAATCGTGCCGCCGAGCAGATTCGAGCAGCGCACGGCGGCGCTCGAGCGGCATCGTCGCCGTGGTGGGGCATTGGTGGCTCGGCGTCACATACACGTAGCCGCAACGCGCGAGCGAATCCTCGAGCGCGTGAGGGTCGATGCCGAACTCATCCACCGGCAGCGGCAGCAGCCGCGCATTGCGATTCTCGAAGATGTTGCGCGCATCGGGATACCCCGGGTCTTCGAAGCCCACCGTCGTTTCTTCGTCGCATAGCAAATCGGCGATCAAATACAACGCCTGCTGGCAGCCGAACGTGATGACGATTTCGTCGGGCATCGCAAACACACCGCGCCTGGGCAGCACGCGCGTGCGGATCTGCTGGATCAGCGATTCATCGTCGCGCTCGATCAAATCGGGGGCCCAGTTGCGAATCTCCATGATCGACAGCGCTTTGATGCAGCACTCGCGCCAATCGTTGGTGGGGAAGAGCGAGTGATCGAATTGCCCGTAAATGAAAGGGAATTCGTAATGCTGCCAATTCGCGGGTTTGACGATGATGCGTTGGTTCGAGGGCGGGTTCGCGATGCGCTGGCGCCACACCGGCCGGCCCTCCGTATCCGCTTCGGCCGCCTGCTCGCCGGCGGGCGGCGCGGCGTTCAAGCTCGGCAGGCCGTGCAGCATGTCCGGATTGACGAAGTGGCCGCTGCGTTCGCGCGAGATCAGGTAGCCTTCTTCGACGAGCATCTGGTAGCTGAGCACCACCGTGTTGCGCGCCACGCCGAGCTGGTCCGCCAACTCGCGGCTCGACGGCAGCGCAACGTTGGGCGGCAACTGGCCGTCGAGAATCGCGGCGACGAGCATTTGCCGGATTTGATCCTGCAAGCTTGTCTTCGATGCCGACGACCGCGTAAATTGCTGGGCCCATAAAGCGGTCGGGGTGCGGCTCGGCATGCTGGCTCCTGTCGTATTGCATAGCGTCGCCCACACTATCGCACCGGACACGCAACAACGTAAACCCGGACAATCGATAACGGGTGTCGGCCGAATCGCCGCGACGAGCGCGGCGATGGGCGCACCGCGTATTACGGTTGTCCTTTGTCGCGTAGCAAATCGGCGAGGCTTCGCGCTGCGGGTTCGAGGGGCGTGCGGTGGCGCGTCCACCCGGCTTGGCGCGATGGCGTCCATGCGTTCAGTCGTGTCGCGAGCCAGCGGAACACGCGATAGCGGCCAGGATGCGCAAATGCGCCGCACCAGAAGCGCCAAACCAATCGTTCGCCGCGGCTATATTTCGCGCCCTGTCCGCGCAGCGCGTGTGCGACGCGTTGCTTCGGCGCGCGATTGGCTTCGGTGCGCAGGCGGATCAGCAACTGCGGAATCGGGATTCGAACGGGACAAACATCGCCGCAAGCACCGCACAGGCTCGATGCCGTCGGCAGATCCGCCGTGGCTTCGAGGCCGAGCAGATGCGGCGAAATGATCTTGCCGATGGGGCCGGGGTACGTGGTGCCATAAGCGTGGCCGCCCACGCGCGTATAGACGGGACAGTGATTCATGCACGCGCCGCAGCGGATGCATTGCAGCGTGGCCCGCAACTGCGCATCGGCATAGGCCTGGCTACGACCGTTGTCGAGCAGCACCAGGTGCATTTCGCGTGGGCCGTCGAGTTCGCCATCGCGTCGAGGGCCGCTGATCAGATTGAAGTACGTCGTGATGGCCTGACCGGTGGCCGAGCGTGTCAATAGGCTCGCCAGCGGCACGATATGCTCGAGTTTCGCGACGACTTTCTCCATCCCCATGATCGCGATATGAACGTCGGGCACCGTAGTGGACAGGCGTCCGTTGCCTTCGTTTTCGTCGAGCCACAGCGTGCCCGTATCGGATGCGGCGAAGTTGACGCCCGATTCGCCGATATCCGCTGTCGCAAAGGCATTGCGCAGCGCGCGGCGGCCGGTCTGGATCAAGGCATCCACGTCCTCCGTATAGCCCGCGCCCGGGATGTGCTGCTCGAATAGCTTGCCGATCTGCTCGCGCGTCTTATGGATCGCGGGCATCACGATATGCGAAGGTTTTTCTTCGGCCAGTTGAACGATATATTCGCCCATGTCCGATTCGATGCAATCGATCCCGCGCGCCGCGAGGTAGTGGTTCAATTCCATTTCCTCGCTCGCCATCGACTTGCCCTTGATGATGCGTCGCGCGCCATGCGACTGGGCGATGCCGAGGATGATCGCATTGGCTTCGTCGGCCGTTTCGGCCCAATGAACTTGTACGCCTGCGGCAGTGAGTTTGGCTTCCAATTGGACGAGAAGCCTGGGTAGATGCGCGAGTGCATGCTGACGGATCGCTTCCCCCAGATCGCGTAGCGCATCGAGTTCCGCCGCATCGGGGAATTGCGTCGCGCGTTTCGTCTGCAAGAAGTCCATGGCGCCACGAAAATTGCCGCGCAATGCATCGTCGCGCAGCGCGGCCCGGGCTCGTGCCTTGAAGTCGGCCGGCGCGACGAATCGGATCGAATGCGTACTCATGGGTTGCCTCGCTGCATGGGTTCTTCTGTGTCTTCGACGATGACCACCCAAAGTTGGCGTGGACCGTGTGCGCCGTAGGCCAGCGTCTGCTGGATATCGGATGTTTTCGACGGGCCGGAGACGAGCACGAGATTGGTCGGCATGGCGGTGTGCCATTGCTCCGCGCGCATCGCCGCATGCAGGTCTCGATGAAGCGTCTGCGCATGGACGAGTGCGATGTGCAGTGGCGGGACGAGCGAGACGGTACGCGGGGTGCCTGGGTCCGGCGCGAGGATCAACGTGCCGGTGGCGGCGATGCCCGAACGCGCGACGGTAAAGCCCGCATCCACCGTCTCGAACAATTCGCTCTTCCAGTGTTCCAACGGGCGCGTGTATGAACAGCCTTCGATCGAAGCAGGCAGTGCGCGCAGCAGCAGGGCGCCTTCCGCACGTGCTGGGTCGAGCAGCAAACGGCGAACGCCCGCTTCGCGCAAACGCTCGGCCAGCAAGGCGGGCCATGAGCGCGAATCGGCTCGCCACACTTGCGCGCGAGCCGCCTCGAGCGCGCGTTCGAACGATGGCGTCAGACCGGAGCCGCCTGCTGCATCATCGCGATCGCCGTCGTCGGCCGCGTGCATCGACGCATAATGCGCGTCGATGCGACGGCGCAAATTCTCTGCTTGCTCACCTTGCTCGCCCTGCGTCGCAGGGCGAGCGTCGGCGTCACGCAAACGCGCGAGCATGCGTGCGCGCGAACCTGATGATCCAAGCGGGTTCATACGGCGCCTCCATTGCCCTTGCTCGTGCGGCGCCACAAAAAGCTCGCGAGGTGCTCGACCTTCAATGGCGCGCCCGCATGCTGCGCCGCATGGCCAATGTTGAGCAGGCAGCCGCAGTCGGCGGACACGAGCCGATCGCAGCCGGTGGCGCGGGCCGACGCGACCTTGTCGTTGACCATCGCGCCCGAGATATCGGGGTGCTTGAGCGAGAACGTGCCGCCAAAGCCGCAGCATTCCGCTTCGCGCTCGTGTTCGACACGCGTGACACCGGGCAGGGCATCGATGAGCTCGACCGCGTGCTCGCGTGTGCCCATTTCTCGACGCGCGGAGCACGACGTATGGAGCACCACGCGCTCGTCCCTCGCCGCACTCGCCGCACTCGCCGCACTCGTCGCACTCGCCGCCGCGCTGAAATCGAGCTTCAGCACATGAAGCAAGAATTCGCCGAGCTCGTACACCCGCTGCGCCAGTTCGCGCGCGCGTGGACCGGCATCGTCATCGTCGTCGAATAGCTTCGGCCAGTGATGGCGCATCATGCCGGCGCAAGAGCCTGACGGCACGATCACGGGCCACGGCGCGGCGAACAGATCCAGTTGAGCGCGCGCGACCTCGCGCGCCTCGCGCGGGTGTCCGCTGGTGTAAGCGGGCTGCCCGCAGCAGCTTTGCTTGCGCGGAAAGTGAACCGTCAATCCCTCGCGCTCGAGCAGCCGAACAGCATCGAGCCCCGCCTGTGGAACGAACAAATCGATGAGGCAGGTGGCGAACAGGTAGACCTCGGTGGGAGGCGGGGGATACTGGCGTGCCGTCATTTTCGTTTCCGCTGGGGAGGGGCGCGTGCGCGCTAGGTCGTTGCTCGCCTCGGGCAGTGTTTGCCCGGCGTGGCATTGACGCGATCATTGCCGCGGCCGAGAATGAGCGCAAATTGGTTGGACCAGTTCACTATGACGCAACGAACGGATGGCGAAGGGAAGGCGGCAGCACGCTCGTCGAGCGGCGGGCGCGTGGAAGCGGTGATGCGCCGGCTGGAAACGGCGCTGCTCGACGGCACGTGGGCAGCGGGGGCGCGGTTGCCCTCCGAGCGCCAGCTCGCCGAACAATACGGCGTGGCGCGCAACACGGTGCGCGAGGCGCTGCAACGGCTCGTGGCGCGGGATCTGTTGCGAAGCCGCCCGGGTGCCGGCATGTATGTCACCGATCGGTTGCGAAGCGGTATCGCCTCGCCTTGGGGGCAACTCGTGGCGGATCATCCGGCGCTGCGCGAGGACATTCTCGAGTTTCGTCATGTCTTGGAAGGCGCCGCCGCTTATTTCGCGGCCCAGCGGGCCGACGAGGCCGACCTGGCGCGTATTCGTGCGTTGATGAACGAACTGGCGCGGGCGCGTCGGGCCGACGATAAAGCGGCGGAGGCCGACGCCGATGCGAAGTTTCACGACGTCATCGCGCGCGCCTCGCACAACACGATGTTTTTGCATATGCAGGCGAGCGTGGTCGGCATGCTCAGAGAGCACATCGCGATCAGCGGCACCGGTTTGCGCGAGCACGATCCAGATGCCTCCGAACATTTGCTGAGGCAGCATAAGGCGGTGTGCGATGCCATCTTGGCGCGGCGTCCCGAGCAAGCGCGCACCGCCATGCAGGCGCATATCGATTTCGTTCGAGATCACGCTTCGCTGGATTCCTAGCGGGGCACCGGCGGGCATCATCATTTCGCTGGCGATGGAACGGTGCTCGGTGTCGGTCACTACGCGGGCCGACCTGCGCCTTCGAACTGGCCTGTCCGAAAGCGAGCGAATTGTCACTGTTGGCCCGGTGCAGCCGTCTGCACAATGGCCGCAGACCGACCAAGTTCTACTGATCGGCCGGCCCAAGCGCAATCGGGTTCACCGAGCTTGTCCGCGCGGGGCGCGTGCCGGTTCGTTCCTTGTCATCCTCGATCGCGGAATACCGTCATGACGCAACTTCGTATCACTTCCTGCGGCCTAACTTTCATTGCCGAAACCCATCCGGACGCGCCGCAAACTGTCGCCGCCTTTCTCAAGCTGTTGCCGTACACGCAAAAAATCATTCACGTGCGCTGGAGCGGCGAGGGCTGCTGGGTGCCGCTAGGCGAATTCAAGCTCGAAAACGATGGGGTCGCGGTCGGGTTCGAGAATCACACGAGCCACCCGTCGGTGGGCGACATCCTGTTTTATCCGGGCGGCTACAGCGAGACGGAAATCATCTTGG
>JBQCDS010000131.1:0-3384 GCA_051961035.1 Trinickia sp.
CTTAGCACGCTGCGGCTGTGGGCGGGTGTTGTTCGCGAAAACCGGCGGTGAAAATGACAAACGGCCCGGATTCACCGGGCCGTCGTCCGACGGTCGACGCACAACGCACCGCGCGCGAGCCGCGCGCCAACGCGGGCGCGCGAGAAAACGCACAACGCCGAAACAAGACGTGCAGCGACGCCGCGCTCTCGACGGCTCGCCCGCTCGGTGAGCGGTGGCGAGCCTGCGAGGATTCGCAGGCGCGAGCCGCGCTTACTGCCGGATGAACTCAGCGTGAGTCCACAGGCCCTCGGTATCTTCGTTGGAGGCGTTCACGAATTCGACGTCTCTGCCGACCACGCGCACGACGCGAAAGTCCGCATGCTCGGGCGCCGACAAGCACTGGAAGCCGGAGAAATATTCCTGCATCTTTTGCTGTTCGCCCGCTTGCGCATGCTGATAGGCTGCGTCGAGCTTGTCCTTCGACAAGCAGCCATATGCATTGGCCTTGAATTGGAACGTTTGTCGCGGCCTCAGGACGTTGTCCTGCGCTTGCGCAATCGTGGCTGCGGCGGTCAATCCAATAAGCATCAAAAGCATGCCGGCCTGCTTTTTCATATCTGCCTCCATGCGGGTTCTTACGTAGGTTAGCTATGTATTTAAAGGCAATGCAAAACCCGCAAGATTCAGCGTAGATCATAGGTGCGAAAGCTCAAGCACAACTTGTGTGCGTTTGCAAAAGCGGCGGATTGTCGCACCAGAAAATCGGCCCGCTTCACATGCTGTTCGACTCGCTCGCGGGCCTTGCCGGGCGGGCGCGCAGGCGACTCGTAAGCGAGCGAACCGGTGCGGCGTAAGGCTTTCCGAGGAAATCGACTTTATTTGTCAGAACGAATTAAGTCGCTTAATAAATCCGGAAAAGCGTTTGCGGCGCTGCACATAAAGACGGTCCTGCGCGCATCGCTGACACCGCAAATAACGGTTTAGCTACAGGACAAAAACGATGCCAGCGAAATTCGGCGTTCGCTTCGGAACCGTGGGGCCGGCGAAGCGGCGGCTGATAGACCGACGAATGCCATTCGGCTTGCATTGCTGCCGGCGTCGTGGATAAATCGACGCATCACAACCAGGAGTCAACCATGAGTCTTGTTCACTGGCTGCCCTTCGCGCTGGCCTCGGCCATCGTCATCGTCATTCCGGGGCCGACCGTGCTGCTTGTCGTTTCCTACGCGCTCGGACATGGCAGGCGCTACGCGCTCGCTACGACGGCGGGTGTCGCGCTGGGCGATCTCACGTCCATGACCGCTTCGATGTTCGGTCTGGGTGCCTTGTTGGCCGCATCGGCCGATTGCTTTACCGTCCTGAAGTGGGCCGGTGCCCTGTACCTGGTGTACCTCGGCGTGAAGCTGTGGCGCGCGCCTGCAGAGTCGGGCCAGGCGCCCGACGTGTCCGAGACGCGCACGAGCCGCGTCGTCGCGCACGCTTACGCCGTCACCGCGCTCAATCCGAAGAGCATCGTGTTTTTCGTGGCATTCGTGCCGCAGTTCATGGATCCGCATGCGCCGGCCTGGCCGCAGGTGGCGGTGCTCGAGGCCACGTTCATCGTCCTGGCGACACTGAACGCCTTCGGCTACGCCATGCTCGCATCGAGGGCGAGGCGCGCCATTCGCAGCGCATCGGTCCAACGCGCGGTCAACCGCACCGGCGGCTCACTGCTGATGTGCGCGGGCGTGCTGGCCGTGGCATGGAAAAAAGCGGCCTCCTGAACGGCTCGGACGACATCGGCCTAAAATGACTGTCACGTTCTCCGCTTTCGCCACGCATTGGCACGGGAGGCTCATCGTGATCGACCGAGTGATTTTGGGCGCGTTCCTCGTCCTGCCGTTGCTGATCGTCGCATTTCTTTTCTCAGACGAACTGTGGCAAGACCACGTGCGGCAGGCGCACGATCCGACGCAGCGCCGCGTCGACTGGCGCCATCCGCTACGCAGCTTTTTGCGTCGCCATTAGTTGCCCTTCTCGCCGTCGCCGCGCGATTGAAGCAGACGATAGATGAGTCTGGCCGCCGCGCGCGCGCTCCGATTGTCCTGATCATATTCGGGGTTGTATTCGGCAATATCGGCCACGCGCAGCTTTTCCGATTCGCGCACGCGCATGATCATCGCTTCGACGACGGCAAGCGGCACGCCCAACGCCGCCGGCGCCGATACCCCCGGCACCACGCTCGCGGGCAATACATCGAGGTCGATCGTCAGGTAAATGTCGTCGGCAGCGTCGATCAATCGATCGAGCTGCGCCAACCGCTCGTTCAAATGGCGCTCCTGCATGTCCAAATCGAGCGCATAGTGCGCGCCGATTGCGTCGGCGCGCGCGAACAACGCAGCGGTGTTGGACAGTTCGCTAACGCCTAGGCACGCATAGGTCAGCACAGTCGCGCGCGCCTCGCAGTCGCGCGCGATCTGATCGAACGGTGTTCCCGAATTGCCGGGGCGCGTCGTGCGCAAATCGAAATGCGCGTCGAAATTGACGACGAGCAGCCGCCGCGCCCGCTCAGCGCCGCCTTGCACGGGGGCTGCCTGCGCTCGTTCATCGAGCCAACGACGCAGCCCGCCGTACGTTCCCCATGCCACTTCATGCCCGCCGCCAAGCACGATCGGTCGCGCGCCGGAGGCCAGCACGCGATGCACTTGCTCGCTGAGCGCGGCTTGCGCGCCCTCGAGGTCTTCGCCGGCGCAATGGATATCGCCCGCATCGAAGCATGCGTTCAGCCGATGCGCGGGCAATCCGGCGAGCGCGCGTCGCAATGCGCGCGGCGCGTGTGCCGCGCCGACGCGTCCTTGATTGCGCCGCACGCCTTCATCGCAGCAAAAACCGATCAAAACAGGTGCGCCGGCCACCGGTGCGCAAGCTTCATACGGCCGCACGCGCTCGAACAACCTCGCGGTGTCGCCCAATTCGCCGGTGTCGCGCCGGCCCGTCCAAACCGACGAATCGAAGGCAGTGCTCATGCGCGCGACAGTACAGCTTGCAGGAACGCGCGCGTGCGCGGCTGCGTGGGGGCGGAGAAGATCGTTTGCGGCGGCCCGGCTTCGACGATCGCGCCGCCGTCCATGACGACGACCACGTCGGCCACCTCCTTCGCAAAGCCCATTTCGTGCGTGACGACAACCATCGTCATTCCATCGCTCGCGAGCATCTTCATGACCTGCAACACTTCACCGACCAACTCGGGATCGAGCGCCGATGTCGGTTCGTCGAACAGCATGACGCGCGGGTGCATCGCCAGCGCGCGCGCGATGGCAACGCGTTGCTTTTGTCCACCCGACAAGCTCGCCGGCATGGCGTGCGCTTTGTGCGCGAGGCCCACCTTCTCGAGCAGCGCCATGGCCGCGGCGGTGGCTTCAT
>JBQCDS010000132.1:0-2151 GCA_051961035.1 Trinickia sp.
TTTTGCGGCTTGAACGGCGCGACGCGCAAGCCGGTGCGCGCGGCGATGCGGCACAGCGCACCGACGAGGGTGCTCTTTCCCGCGTCGGAACTCGTGCCTTGGATCATCAACATGCCTGCCATGTAACGGTGTCCTGATCGGCGAAGGAAGGGGCAAGGAACGCATGGCGCCCCGTGCGAGGGGGACGTATTATGTCACCCGCCGATTGGCGCTCGAACGCAGTAGTGTAATTGAAGGCTCGCGAAGAACGCCGCCGAACCGCCTTAAAGAACATCGAATGATTGGACTGTCCGCCTGGAGCACGTGTGCGCTCTGTTTTGCCGGTATTCTCTTGGACGCCCTATTGGGCGAGCCATCGCGCGGCCATCCGCTCGTCGCGTTCGGGACGCTAGCCGCGCGTATCGAACGGGCACTGAACCCCGACGCAAACGCGCCGCACAAGTCAACGGACTGCCGGCACGCGGCGCCATCCACCTCGCGGCCGTGGCACACCCGCATCGCCGGCGTGGTAGGTTGGGCCGTTGCCGTCGTGCCGCCGGTCGCGTTGGTGGCCACGCTGACGCAAGTGCTGCCGCCCGCACTGTCCTGGCCGCTTCAAGCGATCGCGCTTTGGTTTGCGTTGGGCGCGCGCAGCCTCGTCGAGCACATCGCGCCGGTTCAAGCCGCGTTGGGCGCGGGCGATCTCCCGCTCGCGCGCACTTTGACTTCACGCGTCGTGACGCGAGACCTGGCCCATGCCGACGAGCCCGCAGTGGCGACGGCCGCGATCGAATCGGCGCTGGAAAATGGCAACGACGCGATCTTCGGCGCGCTGTTTTGGTTCGTCGTGGCGGGCGGCGCGGGTGCCTTGGCGTTTCGCTTGGTCAATACGCTCGATGCGATGTGGGGCTACCGAACGCCGCGCATGCGCTATTTTGGTTGGGCCGCCGCGCGCCTCGACGATGCGGCGAACTACATTCCCGCGCGCTTGACGGCACTGACGTATGCCGTGTGCGGCAACGCTTGCCAAGCGTTCGCATGCTGGCGTACGCAAGCACGCGCTTGGGAGAGTCCGAACGCGGGGTCCGTGATGGCGAGCGGCGCGGGCAGCCTGAACGTCGCTTGCGGCGGCACCGCGTGGTATCACGGCACCCTCGAATCGCGCCCGGCGCTGGGTTGCGGCCCGGTGCCCCAGGCGGCCGATATCGGGCGAGCGCTATCTCTCGTGAAACGCTCTATCGGGCTATGGCTAGCGGCGATCGCGTTGTTGGCCACCGCTTCGATTTTTCTCTGAACGCTCATGCTCGATCTCGCTGACGTAACCCCTGTGCCGCACGGCGGCAACCTGAGAGAAGCCGCCGAGCGTTATGGAATCGCCCCAGATGACTGGATCGATCTCTCGACCGGCATCAACCCGCAGGGCTATTGCGTTCCGCCTATCGATCCGCAAGCATGGATTCGATTGCCGGACGACAACGACGACTTGGAAGCCATTGCGGCCGCGCATTACGGCGCGCCGCGCGCATTGGCGGTGGCGGGAACGCAGGCTGCCATTCGCATGTTGCCCGCCGTATTGCCGAAAGGCCGGATAGGGATCGGACTGCTGACTTATGGGGAATACGCGCCGGCGTTCGAGCGAGCCGGGTTTCCTGTCGATCGCTTCGTCACGCAACAGTTTGCCGATTTGCACGGCGCGGCATCGTTCACGCTCGATCCGGGCCATGCATTGCCCGCGACGTTGAAGCATCTGATTCTCGTCAACCCGAACAATCCCGGCACCGAGCGATTCACGCCACAGCATGTCATGCAATGGCGTGAGCAACTAGTGGCCCGGGGCGGCACGCTCGTGGTGGACGAAGCGTTCGTCGAGGCGATGCCGGAATTGAGCGTGGCCAATCGTGTGAACCAAGAAGGGTTGATCGTGCTGCGTTCGATCGGCAAGTTTTTTGGTCTGGCCGGCGCGCGTGTCGGCTTCGTGATTGCCGGCCCTCGCGTCGATGAGGCCATGCGCTATTTGCGTGGGCCGTGGAGTGTATCGGGCCCGGCCCGTGCGGCCGTTCGCGCCGCGCTGCTCGATACCGACTGGCAAGCACTGACGCGTGCAAGGCTCGTTGCGGGCGGCCCGCGTCTCGCGGGGTTGCTCGCGCGATTTCATCCGGGGGTACGGCATAC
>JBQCDS010000133.1:0-7615 GCA_051961035.1 Trinickia sp.
CAAGGCGTCGTACGTTTCCAGGGCGGCCACAATGCCGGTCACACGCTCATCATCGGCGGCAAGAAGACGATTCTGCGATTGATCCCGTCGGGGATCATGCGCGCCGGCGTCGCTTGCTACATCGGCAACGGCGTGGTGCTGTCGCCCGAGGCGCTGTTCAAGGAAATCGAGGAGCTCGAGGGCGCGGGCATCGACGTGCGCAACCGGCTGTTCATCTCCGAAGCGACCACCCTGATCCTGCCGTACCACATTGCGATCGACCAGGCGCGCGAAGCGCGTAGCGGGGCGGGCAAGATCGGTACGACCGGGCGCGGCATCGGGCCGGCTTACGAGGACAAAGTGGGCCGCCGCGCGTTGCGCGTTCAAGATTTGTTCTCGCCCCAAACGTTCGCCGACCGCCTGCGTGCGAACCTGGATTTCCATAACTTCGTGCTGACCCAGTACCTGGGCGCGGCAGCGGTGGATTTCCAGCAAACGCTCGACACGATGCTCGGCTACGCCGAACGCCTCGCGCCGATGGTCACGGATGTCTCGCGTCGCCTATACGACGAAAACGCGGCCGGCCGCAATCTGCTGTTCGAAGGTGCGCAAGGCACGCTGCTCGACATCGATCACGGCACCTATCCGTTCGTGACGTCGAGCAATTGCGTGGCGGGCGCCGCATCGGCAGGCGCCGGCGTGGGCCCCCAAAAGCTGCACTACATTCTCGGCATCACGAAGGCGTACTGCACTCGCGTCGGCTCGGGACCGTTCCCGAGCGAGCTGTACGATGCCGGCAATCCGCAGCGCCAGGAAGCGGTAGGCCTGACGCTCGCCAACGTCGGCAAGGAATTCGGTTCGGTAACGGGACGCCCCCGCCGCACGGGTTGGCTCGACGCGGCGGCGCTGCGTCGTTCGATCCAAATCAACGGCGTATCGGGCCTGTGCATGACGAAGCTCGACGTGCTCGACGGCCTGGACGAAGTCAAGCTGTGCGTGGGCTACCAGGTGGCCGGCAAGAGCTTCGACCTGCTGCCGCGCGGCGCCGCTGAAGTGGCGCGCTGCGAGCCTGTGTACGAGACGTTCGGCGGCTGGAAGGAAAGCACCATCGGCATCACGCAGTGGGATCGCCTGCCGGCCAACGCACAAGCGTATCTCTCTCGCGTGCAGGAAGTGGCCGGCGTGCCGATCGACATGATCTCGACGGGGCCCGATCGCGATGAAACGATCCTGTTGCGCCATCCGTTCAAGGTTTAATCGATGACGCAGAATATGACGATGATCGCAATGACGGATCCTCGAAACGACGACAAGAACCTGTGGGTCAGCTGGGATGAATACCACCGGCTGATCGAACTCTTGGCGCTCGCCGTTCACGAGTCGGGGTGGAAGTTCGACAACATCTTGTGCCTGGCGCGCGGCGGGTTGCGCGTCGGCGATCAACTGTCGCGCATCTACGACTTGCCGCTCGCGATTCTCGCGACGAGTTCGTACCGTGAAGCGGCGGGCACGCAACAGGGCGAGCTCGACATTGCGCAGTACATCACGATGACGCGGGGAGATCTGTCCGGAAACGTGCTGCTTGTCGACGATCTCGTCGATTCCGGCGTCACGCTGTCACGCGTGCAGCAGCATCTGAAAGAGCGCTACCCGGCCGTGACCGCCGTGCGCTCGGCCGTCCTTTGGTACAAGGGCTGCTCGCAAGTCAAACCGAACTATTTCGTCCAGCACCTGCCTACGAATCCGTGGATTCACCAGCCGTTCGAGGAATGGGACACGGTTCGCCCTCATAATCTCGGAGCATGGATCAAACGCGGCGTTGCTCAAGATTCGACATCCGGCACGTAATTTGCATTTTTACCGGATAGCGGCCAGTGTGTTAGCACCGACAATTGAGCGGAGTCGACTGACTCCGCTCTTTTTGTGAGGTTTCAGTATCGATGCGCCGGTAAAATAGCGCTCGCTCTTTCGCTCATCCGGTACGAACCGCTCGGGTTTATGACAGACAATAACCACGACAATCTTCGTCAGCATTCGTTGCCGGCGCTCGCGTTGGCAGCGATCGGCGTGGTATTCGGCGATATCGGCACGAGCCCGCTCTATGCGCTCAAGGAAGCATTCAGCCCCGCACACGGCATCGCGCTGAGCGATCACTCGATCCTCGGCGTGATTTCCTTGCTCTTCTGGGCAATCATCGTCGTGGTGTCGATCAAGTACGTCTTGTTCGTCATGCGTGCCGATAACAACGGCGAGGGCGGTGTCCTCGCCCTGATGGCGCTCTCGCTGCGCCCGTTTTCAGCGAAATCGCGCGTGACGGGCATCTTGATGATGCTCGGGATATTCGGCGCATGCATGTTCTACGGCGACGCGGTCATCACGCCCGCGATTTCCGTTATGTCGGCCGTCGAAGGATTGGCGATCGCGATGCCGGATCTTTCGCATCTCGTCTTGCCGAGCACGATGGTGATCCTCGTCGCGCTCTTTTGGATTCAGCGGCATGGCACGTCGCTCGTCGGCAAGCTGTTCGGCCCCATCATGCTCGTTTGGTTCGCCACGATCGCGTTGCTGGGCATCAACCATATCGCACGGGCGCCGCAGATCATCGCGGCACTCAACCCGTACTACGCCTTCTCTTTCATGCACGCGCATCTGCTGCAGGCGTATGTCGTGCTCGGCTCCGTCTTCCTCGTGCTGACGGGCGCGGAAGCGTTGTATGCCGATATGGGACACTTCGGCGTGCGCCCGATTCGCCTGGCCTGGTACTTGTTCGTCATGCCCGCGCTCGTACTCAACTACTTCGGGCAAGGCGCGCTGCTGATGCAGCATCCGGAAGCGATCAGCAATCCGTTCTTCCTGATGGCGCCTCAGTGGGCGCTGCTGCCTCTGGTGGTGCTCTCGACGATCGCAACCGTGATTGCCTCGCAGGCCGTGATTTCGGGCGCTTACTCGCTGACGAGCCAAGCGATCCAGCTCGGCTATGTGCCGCGCATGAAGGTGCTGCATACATCGGAGCTTGCCATCGGGCAGATCTACGTGCCCCTCGTCAATTGGCTGCTGCTGTTCATCATCTTGTGCGTCGTGTTGGGCTTCAAAAGCTCGGATAACCTGGCGGCCGCGTACGGAATCGCCGTCACCACGACGATGGTCATCACGACGGTGCTGGCCTGCGTCGTCATGGTCAAGGTCTGGAACTGGAACAAGGCACTCGTTGCAGTCATCATCACCGCGTTCATGGCTGTCGATCTCGGCTTCTTCGGCGCTAACTTGATCAAGGTGGCCGAAGGCGGGTGGCTGCCGCTCGGCATCGGCGCATTGCTGTTTTTCTTGCTGATGACCTGGTACAAGGGCCGCATGCTCGTGAAGGAGCGCACGGCGGCCGACGGTATCCCGCTCGCACCGTTCGTGCAGGGGCTACTCGCCCATCCGCCGCACCGGGTCTCCGGCACGGCCATCTACCTGACGGGCAGCGATTCGCTGGTGCCCGTGAGCTTGCTGCACAACCTCAAGCACAACAAGGTGCTGCACGAACGGACGATTTTCCTGACGTTCGTGACGCGCGACATCCCCTATGTCAAGGATGATGAGCGCATCACGCAGAAGGACATTGGCGGCGGGCTGTACCTCGTCAAGGCGGTGTACGGGTTCAACGAAACGCCCGACGTCAAGGCGGTGCTGTTCGAACTCGAGCGGATGTGCGGCATGCAATTCGAGTTGATGGATACGTCGTTCTTCCTCGCGCGCGAAACCGTGGTGCCGACGCAATTGCCCGGCATGTCGATCTTGCGCGAGCGCATCTTTGCATGGATGCATCAAAATGCGGCGAAGCCGACCGACTTTTTCCGGATTCCGGCCAACCGCGTCGTCGAACTCGGGACGAAAATCGAAATTTGAATGGCGAATGACGGCGGCGATAGATTGGGGTAGGCGGGGTAGCGGGCCCGCCGTCCACTGCCGGCACATGAAAAAAGGCGCGTCCGATACTGACGCGCCTTTTTTTATCGGCCGGCCACTCGCGCAATCGCGAGCGGCCGGCGCGGGAGCCGGACACGGCTTGGCATTCAGCGCTGCTTGAGTTTCGCGAACGCGGCGGCCATGGCGCCCGCCGCCTCGGGCTCGCGCGTACGCTGCGGCGCGCGTGACGCGGCGCCCCCAGTGCGATTGGCGCCGCGTTCGTCGCGCGATGGCGGCGCGGCGTCGTCGGCGAGCCGCATGGTGAGCGCGATGCGCTGTCGTTTCACGTCGACGTCCAGCACCTTGACCTTGACGACCTGACCGGCCTTCACGACCTCGTGCGGGTCTTTGATGAACTTGGTCGACATCGCAGAGACGTGCACAAGCCCGTCCTGGTGCACGCCGATATCGACGAACGCGCCGAAGGCCGCCACGTTAGTGACGACGCCTTCGAGCACCATGCCAGGCGCGAGATCGGAGAGCTTTTCGACGCCTTCGCGGAACGTGGCTGTCTTGAACTCGGGGCGCGGGTCGCGCCCCGGCTTTTCGAGTTCGGCCAGAATGTCGCGCACGGTCGGCAGGCCGAAGCGCTCATCGACGAACTCGGCCGGCGACAGGCCGTTCAGCGCCGCGCGATTGCCGAGGACATCGTCGATTTGCTTGCTGATCTTCGCGAGTATGCGCTGGACGACCGGGTACGCCTCGGGGTGTACCGACGAGCGATCGAGCGGGTTTTCGCCGCCATTGATGCGCAAAAAGCCCGCGGCTTGCTCGAATGTTTTATCGCCGAGGCGCGGCACCTTGCGCAGATGCTCGCGTGACGGGAAGGGGCCGTTGGCGTCGCGGTATTCGACGATGTTGCGCGCAAGCGTACTGTTCAATCCTGACACGCGGGCGAGCAGGGCGATCGAAGCGGTGTTCGCGTCGACGCCCACTGCATTCACGCAGTCCTCCACGACAGCATCGAGCGAGCGGGCGAGTTCGCGCTGATTGACGTCATGTTGGTATTGTCCGACGCCGATCGCCTTTGGCTCGATTTTGACGAGCTCAGCGAGCGGATCTTGAAGGCGGCGCGCAATCGTCACGGCGCCGCGCAGCGACACGTCCAGATCCGGAAATTCCTTGGCAGCCAGCTCCGATGCGGAATAAACGGACGCCCCGGCTTCGGAGACGACGATCTTTTGGAGCTTGAGCTCGGGGTGGCGCGCAATGAGCTCGCTCGCGAGCTTATCTGTCTCGCGCGATGCGGTGCCATTGCCGATACTGATCAATTCGGCCTGGGTCTGTGCGGCAATGCGAGCGAGTTTGGCGAGGGAGCCGTCCCAGTCGCGGCGCGGCTCGTGCGGGTAGATCGTATCGGTGGCGAGCAGCTTGCCCGTGCGGTCGACCACGGCCACCTTGACGCCGGTACGCAGGCCGGGATCGAGGCCGATGACGGCCTTCGGGCCGGCGGGCGCGGCGAGCAGCAAATCCTTCAAGTTACGGGCAAAAACGCGGATCGCCTCGTGCTCCGCCGTTTCGCGCAGCTGGGTCAACAATTCGTTTTCGAGATGCGGTTGTACTTTGACGCGCCAGCACCAACGGCAGACGTCGGAGAGCCATTTATCGGCCGGGCGGCCTTGATTCGAGATGCCGACGTGGCGCGCGATGATGACCTCGCCCGGATGGGGAACCTGCGCGTCGAGTTCTTCGCCAAGGCCGAGCTTGATCGTCAGCACGCCTGCGTTGCGCCCGCGAAAGAGCGCCAGCGCACGGTGCGACGGCACCGTTTCCCACGTTTCGGAGTAGTCGTAGTAGTCGCGGAATTTTTCGCCTTCTTCGTTTTCCTTGCCCTCGACGACGGACGACGACACGACGCCGCGCTCGGACAGATAGTCGCGCAGCTTGCCGAGCAATTCCGCCGTTTCGCCAAACTGCTCCGACAGGATGTCGCGCGCGCCGTCGAGCGCCGCTTTGACGTCGGCGACGCCTTTCTCCGCGTCGACATAACCCGCCGCTTCCGTCTGCGGATCGAGTCGCGGATCCGCGAGCAGCGCTTGTGCGAGCGGTTCCAGCCCGGCTTCGCGCGCGATTTGAGCACGCGTGCGGCGCTTGGGCTTGTAGGGCAGGTAAAGATCTTCGAGGACTTGCTTGCTATCGGCTGCGTCGATGGCGGCGCGCAACTCGTCGGTCAGTTTGCCCTGTTCCTCGATGCTGGAAAGGATGGTAGCCCGCCGCTCTTCCATTTCACGCAGGTAGAGCAGGCGTTCCTCGAGCTGGCGCAGTTGCGTATCGTCGAGATTGCCGGTGACTTCCTTGCGGTAGCGGGCGATAAACGGAACGGTGGAACCTTCGTCGAGCAGTTGCACGGCTGCGGCAACTTGGCGCGGCTGCACGGTCAGTTCGGTGGCGATTCGCTGTACGATCTTGAGTGCTACGTTATCCGTCATAGAGAAACGTCTGGCTGCGGGGCCCCCCGCGGCGCGCCCGGTGTGTTGCGATCGGGGCGGCGCCGGCCGGCGGCCGGGTTGCTAAAGCGGCGCATTTTGCCACAAATGCCCGGGCTCCCGAATGCGGGTGTTAGAATTTCGACCATGTTCCGATCCCCGCCTACGACGTTGCCGACCTCCCGTTTTCCCGTTGCCGCGCGCGCCGCGATCTCCACCGTGGCGGCGCTCGCGTATTGGCTGGCGATGCCCGCTGCGTATGCACAGGACGTGCCTGCCGCACCGGCCCCCGCGGCGTCCTCCGCGAGTGACACGGCTGCCTCCCAGGCACGCGATTTCGATGCGCGTCAGCACGCGCTCGATGCGCGCACGGCAGCCAACGATTACACGTACCGCGTGGCCGTGCACAACTGCTACAGCAAGTTTTTCGTCAATGCGTGTCTGAGTCGCGCGCGCGACAAAATGCGCGACGTTCGCGCTCGGGTGCATGCCGAGCAGCTCGCGCTCGACGACGAGCGCCGCTCCGTGCACGCGCAGCAGCGCGACGAGCAAGCCGCGTTGCGCCGAGCGCGCGATGAACAGCAGGCGCCGCAGCGCGCCGCCACCGCGGCGAGCAACGAGCAGGCGTACGAAGAGAAGCAGCGCCAGCACGAGCTGGATCAGGCGCGTCGCGGAGCCGAGGCACCGCAGCGTGCGGGGAACGAGGCCGCCTACGAGCGCAAGCAGGCCGACTTCCAGCGCAAGCTGGACGAGGCGCGGGCGAACGCGGCGAAGGACGCCGAAGCGCGCGCGGAGCGAGCACGGCGCTTTGAGGAAAAACAAACCGACGCGGCGCAGCACAAGGCCGATGTCGAAGCTCGCCAGAAGCAGGCCGAGCAAAAAGCGCAGCAAAAGCAGCAGGAACAAATGCAGCAGCAGCAACAGCAAAAGCGCTTGCAACGGGAGCAGGAAAGCGACTAAGGCAGGCTTTTGCTGGACGGCAACCTCTGGCGTGACGGCCGCGGGAACGGCGTCGCGTCCAACGAACCGAGGAGGCGACCATGCGCGGCCATCAGGCGATCCAACCGGACACGCTCCGCGACCGTATCTTGCAGTTGGAGTCGGAGCATAGCGAACTCGATCGCATGATCGATAAACTGGCGGTCTCATCGGACATCACCGACCTCGAGCTGCGGCGCCTGAAAAAGCGCAAGCTTAAGGTCAAAGACGACATCTTGTTGCTGCAATTGCAGCTCGAACCGGACAGGCACGTGTAAGCG
>JBQCDS010000134.1:0-3924 GCA_051961035.1 Trinickia sp.
GCCATTCCATGAGACACCCCGCGTTGCGGCGCTCAGCGCGCCATTCGCTGAAGCGTGAAGCAAAGAACGGTGGCGGTTTTCCCGCTTCGTCGCCACCCTCGCAAGATCCGTCGGCACAAAACCGCGCGGCGCCCGACGCGCCGGCTGACGGCGAACACAACCAGGGCGGCGCTCGCGCCGAAGGCCTCGACTATCAGCGGGATCTAGGCTCGGAACAAGACGCCTAGACGACGTAGGCTGCCGAGCGCGCCCATGCGCGCGTGTCCTCCGGGCCACGCGTGCGAGAGGCGTGTGCCCGCCGCACGCGCGCTCAGCCCCCTCTATCGCACAACCAGTACCCCGCGCGCGCTTCGCCACGCCGGCGAGCGGGCATACCCTATCGGGACAGGTGGCATCCGCCGCACGAGTAGCGCGCTGAATGGGGCGCCTTTCTCATACTTTGGACGCGGCACGCCTCTTGCGTGCACTACACCAGCGAATGGCGAGATGGTTCGCCGCGTGAGAAATGCCAACCGAAGAGGTGGAGCCGCAATGAGCAGACTAATCGTGGTGTCAAACCGCGTCGCGCCGACGCAGGAGGGCCGCCCCGCAGCGGGGGGGCTTGCGATCGGTGTGCTAGACGCCCTGAAGGAAACGGGCGGCGTCTGGTTCGGGTGGAGCGGAGAGATCGTGGGCGAGCCGCAGGCGCCGGCGATCGAGAAGCAGGGCAAGGTCACTTATGCGACCGTCGGTCTAACGCGACGCGATTACGATCAGTACTACAGAGGATTTTCGAACGCGACCCTCTGGCCGACATTTCACTACCGCACCGATTTATCCCGCTACGACCGTCAAGAGTACGCCGGTTACCAGCGCGTCAATGCGACGCTGGCCAAGCAGTTGAGCGCCATGCTCGAGCCCGACGACATCATCTGGGTTCACGACTATCACCTATTGCCGTTCGCACGCGCCTTGCGCGAGCTCGGTGTCATGAATCCGATCGGCTTTTTCCTGCACATTCCGTTTCCTGTGCCGGAGATGCTGCGCACCGTGCCGCCGCACGAGGAATTGGTCAAGGCAATGTGCAGCTTCGACGTGCTCGGCTTTCAAACGCAAGCCGATCGTCAATCGTTCGTCGACTATATCGAGCGCGGCGGCTTCGGCACCGCGAGCGATGACGGCATGATTCACGCGTTCGGGCGCGTGTTGAAGGTGGGGGCTTATCCGATCGGAATTTATCCCGACGCGATCGCTCACTCGGCGCAGCAGTTCGCGGATCGAAAGCAAGTGAACACACTGCGCGATGCGATGCGCGGGCGCAAGCTCATCATGAGCGTCGATCGTCTCGACTACTCGAAGGGGCTCGTGGAGCGCTTCCAAGCGTTCGAGCGCTTGCTGCTCGGTTCGCCGCACTGGCAGGGGCGCGTCTCGCTCGTGCAGATCGCACCGCCAACCCGTTCGGACGTGCAGACGTACCAACGCATCCGGCAAACGCTGGAAGGCGAGGCAGGCCGCATCAACGGGCGTTTCGCGCAACTCGATTGGACACCGATCCAATACTTGAACCGCAAATACGAGCGCAATGTATTGATGTCGCTGTTCCGCCTCTCGCAGGTGGGCTATGTCACCCCGCTGCGCGATGGCATGAACCTCGTTGCTAAAGAGTACGTCGCATCGCAAGATCCGGAAGATCCGGGCGTGCTCGTGCTATCGCAATTCGCCGGCGCGGCGGAGCAGTTGCCCGGCGCGCTGATCGTCAATCCATTCGATCTCACCCAGATGGCCGAAGCGCTCGAGCGGGCGCTATCGCTGCCACTGGCCGATCGCAAGGCGCGGCATGCCGATATGATGGCGCAGTTGCGCTCAGGCGATCTTTCAACGTGGCGCGACGCATTCTTGGCCGATCTGCGCCATGTGACGACAGCCGCATCGGTTACGCGCAACGCGGTGAAATTGGCCGACATCGCCGCTTGATGCGGCGTTGAGCATGGACGCAAAGAGGGGCTGGCTTTGACGCCGGCCCCTCTTTATTATTTTCCTTCGGAGAACTAAACGATTCGAACGCCCGGCCGCAGCCGGGCGGCATGCCGCTAAGCTTGCCGCCGCAACTGCGCGGGCGGCACCTTCAGAAGATTGCGATACTTGGCGACCGTGCGGCGCGCGACGATCATGCCCTCTTGCGACAGCATTTTCGCGAGCGCGACGTCCGACAACGGATTGCGTACATCCTCTTGATCGATCATCTCCTTGATCAGCGCACGCACGGCGGCAGCGGAACAACGCCCGCCTGTTTCTGTCGCGAGCTCACGGGGGAAGAAGTGACGAAACTCGAAAATGCCACGCGGCGTCGCCATGTACTTGTTGCTCGAGGCGCGCGAGACAGTGGATTCATGTAGCCCCAGCTCTTCCGCAAGCTTGCTGAGCACGAGCGGCTTCAGAGCGATTTCGCCGTAATCGAAGAACGCCTTTTGATAAGACACGATGCATTGCGCGACACGCTGAATCGTCGTGAAGCGCTGCTCGGCGTTGCGCAGTAGCCAGCGTGCTTCCTGCAACTGCTGCCCGAGCGGCGAGCCGGCGCCGCCCGATTGCGCGAACAATTCCGCGTAGACGCGGTGAATCCGCGCGCGCGGCAGCACAGCCGGATTGATCGATGCCACCCAGCGGCCTTTCACGCGGCGAACGATGACATCGGGAATGACGTAATTATCGTCGGCACGCGAATAGAACTGGCCCGGCTTCGGATCGAGTCGTCGCACGAGCGCACAGGCCTTGCGCAACTCTTCCGCCGAGCAGCCGAGCTGCTTTTGCAGTTCGGCATGCTCGCGCCGGGCAAGCCGTTCGAGATGATGTTCGACGATTTCGCGTGCCGCCGCGCGCCCCGGCGTGTCTGGCGACATCGCATCGAGTTGCAGGCTCAGACATTCCGATAGCGAGCGCGCGCCGACTCCCGGGCGATCGAGCGTTTGCACGAGCCGCAACCCCACACGCAGTTCTTCTTCCGTGAGCGGCGGATCGGCTTCGAATTCGTTTGCGAGCTCCTCGAGCGTCTCGCGCATGTAGCCGTCGTCGTCGAGTGCCTCGATGATGATCTGCGCGGCCGCACGGTCACGCTCGTTCAGTGGATACAACTGCAGCAGGTTATGCAGATGTTCGTGCATCGTGGGCTGCGCATGGGCCCAAGCGCCCGGGTCGACATCGTCGGAATCGCCGTTGTTGCGCGAGGCGCCGCGCGTAGTCCAGTCTTGCCCGAAATCGCCGATCGGGTCGTCGGCTGGGGCTGCCGTCGTCGCATCGACAGTCGATAGGCCGTCGTAAGGATCGACGGCTTCCGTCGGCTGCGGCGCATCGGTCACGACGCCGGGCTGCGACTCCACCCCGTCGCCGTTATGCACGCCTTTCACCGCGGTTTCGCTCTCTTCCGCGATGGGATCGTCGTATTCGAGGAATGGGTTGTTATCGAGTGCTTGCCGCAGTTCATGCTGAAATTCCAGCGAGGACAGCTGCAACAGTCTCACCGATTGTTGCAGGCGCGGCGTCAGTGCCACATGTTGTTTGCTGCGCAGTTCAAGAGTCGGTGGCATGGCGTAAGGTCCAATGGAATGGTCTTAGCTTTAAAGCAATGGCCATACCAGGTGTTGCCACACGGGCGGTGAAGGCGATTGTCCGCCGCAGGAACCGTGCCGCGACGGCGCGTTCGCGGCAGCTTTTACAGGCTTGAGTGCAAAAGCGCGGCGGCCCGCGCGGCGACTGCGCGCTAACGGATCATAGGGGGAACGCCGCAAAATGCGAGCGGAGGCACGCCGCTTGCAGAGAAGCGCCTGCGGGCGGAAACGCGGGTCGGTATCCGTTCCGGTCTTTGCTCGTTAGGTTCGGCAATTCCTTCCATCTTTGAGCAGGAGAAACTGTGAAAGCACTCCCATTACTCAAAATCGCCGCCGTAGT
>JBQCDS010000135.1:0-4541 GCA_051961035.1 Trinickia sp.
CATCGATATTTGCCAGGAGGTCCGTTAAAAGGGCACGCCGCCGAACATTTGGTGGACCGTCCTTGACGCTTCGCAGGAGGGTTGGCGAAAGCGCTGGATAGAGCTTTGTTTGCCCTCTGAAGAAAACACCTTTCCCAGTCTTGGCAAGGTTGTATTTGAGGTAGCCTGCCGCTTGTATTAGCGAGTGTGAGCTAGGTGTCAACGTCGGTTGAATTCTGACCCACCTTTCGTCGGAATCGTCGGAGTAAACCTGACCCACCCCGGCACCTGATCAATTCTTCGCTTTGAGCTGTCCAGCCTTGCGCTTGTCCTTGAGCCGGTAGCTGTCGCCGGCGATCTGCACGATGTGTGAATGGTGCAGAAGGCGGTCCAGCAAAGCGGCTGTCAGCGTTTGATCCTCGGCGAAGGCCGATGACCATTGGCTAAACGCCAAGTTGCTCGTTACGACGATGCTGCCGTGCTCGTAGCGCTTAGCGACGACGTTAAAGAACAGCGTCGCCTCCTCTCGGCCGAACGGCAAATAGCCGATTTCGTCGATAACCAACAGCCGCGGCCCGATGACGGCGCGGTTGAAGTACTGTTTAAGGCGATCCTGCTTGTGTGCCGTCGCCAGTTGCAGCATCAAATCGGCCGCCGTAATGAAGCGCGTCTTGATGCCTGCCATCACCGCCCGATAGGCGAGCGCCTTCGCTAGATGGCTCTTGCCTACGCCGCTCGGGCCAAGGAAGACGACGTTCTCGCATCTATCGATGAAGCTCAACGCCGCCAACTCTTGAATCTGCGCCCGGGGCGCTCCGCTTGCAAACGCAAAGTCGTATTCCTCAATGGTCTTGATCGACGGCAACGTCGCCATCTTCATTAACGCTGTGCGTTGCCGCTCGATACGTGCGTCGTTCTCAATGATCAGCACCTTCTCGAGGAAGTCGCCGTGGCTTGCTTGCTGCTGCGCGGCCGCCTGCGCCACAGCAGGCCACTCACTGCCAACCCGATCGAGCTTCAGAGCCTCGCACAACTGCACAATTCGTCCCTGCTGCAGGTTCATGCGCGAACCTCCAGCAGTTCGTTGTAGACGGACAGCGGATGTTGGAAGCTCTCCGCTGGAACCGGGCGTCGCTGTGCCGGTGTCGGTATCGAGACGCCCACGATCTTCTGCGGCAATGCAAGCAACGAGGACCGTTCAAGAACAATGCGATGATCGGGTCGCTCGCCGGTGGTGCCGTGGATTCGGCAATTCGCCACTTCGTTGAGCCATCGGCCGATATGGGCGTTCGCCGTCGGCGCGTCAAACCGCAATCCCGCCTGTTTCAGCGTCGCGGCTAGCGGTACGCAGAAGCTGCCCTTCAAGTAGCCGTTGAAGCGCTCGACCTTGCCCTTGGTCTTGGGCCGGTAAGGCCGGCACACCCGTGGCGTGAACCCGAAGTCCTCGGCGAGCGAAAGCATCTTCGAATGCCAGCGGTGATTACCTTCTCCGTATGCATCTCGCTGGACGATGATCGTGCTGGCGTTGTCGAACAGGACGTGTTGGGGCACGCCCCCGAAGTAGACGAATGCCTCGCCGATGCAGGCACACAACGTCTCCGCACGCTCATCGGTCGTGAAGCGTACCCAGCTCATGCGGCTGTAGCCAAGCGTTGCAACGAACGCGAGCAACGGGTCACGGCCACGCCGGATGTGTGTGAAATCCGCCTGCATCTGCTTGCCAGGCGTCGTTTCAAATCGCACCACCGGCTCGGGCTCTCGCGCCCGATACTCGTTGACGAATTGCTTGAGCTGCGTCACGCCGCCGGGATAGCCCAACTCTTGGATCTCTCGGTGCAATACCACGGCCGGAATCCAATGTGGCCGAGCGGCCTCAATGCGCTCGCGCAGATAGTCCTTGTACGGATCGAGCTTCGTCGATCGTGATTCGCGCGGTCCGTATCGCTGCGCCTCGGCCTCACGCAAATACCGCCGCACGGTGTTGCGCGAACAGCCGAGCTGCTTCGCTATCTCCCGAATCCCTACGCCACGACGCGCCAATACCTTGATCTCCACTGCTTGCTCCTGGGTCAACATCGTCGGCGGCCAAAAAGCCACCATCCTCGCCCAGGTGGGTCACTTTTACTCCAACGCAGTGGGTCAGTATCACTCCGGCGCTAACAGCTAGAAATCTTCTCAGCAATGCGATACGCCGGTCGTGGTCGGAGTACAGAACGGTGGCGGGAAGAGATCGAACAAGCCATCGCTAGGATGCAGTGAGACCGAGATCAAGCCCGGCAGATGTCAGCCGATGGGCGTCCCGACGTGATTGCCCTCCCATTGTTCACGCTATTCGTTACACCTGACGTGGCGACTCCACCGGTGGTGTCCCGTCGTGAAAGAGGGCCTTCAACTGCGACCGTAGCTCTGCCGAGTCGGCATGCTTGTGAACCGTGACCGCGTGCTGTACGGCCGCCTCTAGCAACTCACTGTCGGAATCCGCCGATAGCGCGACTGAACAATTCATTTCGCTCGGAAACTCCCGGCAATCAATGTATTTTCGCGTCATGATGTGCTCCTCGTACGAAATTAATCATGGGTCTTGCGTGAACGAACACGCGCGAGGCTGCGCAAAGCAAATGAATTCCACTCGCGCCCTCGTTGTCGCAAGCGAAATGATTCTGAAAGTATAGGCCGCTTGGAGTGAATTTGAAGTAATGCGGGGAGATTCTCGGAACTCTGGGTATCGCCCGCACGTCGTGGCCAACGCGGAGTTGCGTGTTCGAGGCGGAAGCGACGTTTGAATGTCAGACCGTTTCTGTGCGCGCAAAGAGCAACACGGCGCCGGATCAGGGGCATGCGCAATACCGGTACCGTACACGGGACAATGCTTGCGCATTTCCTGCCAACCGGCTGGGCCTACGTGGACTATGTCAACGCTTCTGGCAAGCATCTTCTCCGGTGGATCAAGGCCGAACAACTACTGATCAAGCCATGACGCGACTTTCGACTTGGTCGCGTTAGTTCCGCCGCGTTCGGCCGAAGAAACTTCTTCAGATAGAGAAGGGCCGCATGACCTATGCGCACTACACTTTGAACACCGCCGCGACCTCGCGCAAACTCACCGACTGCTCCGCCATCGACTGAGCTGCCGCCGCGGCTTGCTCGACGAGGGCCGCATTTTGCTGTGTCACCGCGTCCATCTGCGATACAGCCTTGCCGACTTGTTCAATACCGGCGTGCTGTTGTTCGGACGCCGCCGCGATGTCGCCGATTAGATTAGCCACGCGCTCGACCGAGTGCACGATTTCGCTCATCGTTGAGCCCGCTTCGTCGACGAGCTTTCTCCCCTCGCTCACCTGCGCCACGGACTCCCCGATGAGACCTTTGATCTCTTTCGCGGCGGACGCGCTGCGCTGCGCAAGGCTTCGCACTTCGGTGGCGACGACTGCAAAGCCGCGCCCTTGTTCGCCAGCCCTCGCGGCCTCCACCGCGGCATTCAACGCGAGAATGTTCGTCTGGAACGCAATCGAATCGATGACGCCGATGATCTGCTCGACGCGCTCAGATGTACCGGCGATGCCGTGCATCGTCTCGACGACGCGTCGCATCACGTCGCCGCCGCGCGCCGCATTGGCCGATGCGGTCAACGCGAGCGAATTGCCTTGGCGCGCGCTCTCCGTGTTGTGCTTGACCGTTGTAGTCAGCTCATCCATGTTGGCGGCGGTTTGCTGCAGAGAAGAGGCCTGTTGCTCGGTGCGCGACGATAGATCCGCGGTGCCTGCCGCGATTTCACCTGCGCCGCCGGTAATCGCCTCAGCGGACGACTGAATATGACGCACGGTCTCGATCAATTGCCGCTGCATTTGTTGCATGGCATGCAGAACGCTGCTCTCATCGTCGTCGAACAGTCGAACCTGAGCCGTCAGATCACCGGACGCGATCTGGCGGCACAGCTTGGCCGCGAAGTCGGGCTCGCCACCCAAGCTGCGGCGAATGCTGCGCATGAGCCATAACATGCTCAATGTCACGGCCGCGCCGATCACGGCGACGATGGAAAGGCTGCGCAATAGCTCACCGTAAAACGCATCGTCGATATCGTCGGTATAGACGCCCGTGTAGACATGCCAATCCCAATCGGGCACGAAGTCGCTATAAGTGAGCTTTGGCTCCGCTCGCGAGTGGCCCGGCTTCGGCCAGACATAATGACTGAAATGATCGCCGCCGGGTGACGAACTTTTGACGATTTCCGCGGAGATGTGCGTGCCGTTCGCGTCCGTCAAGTCAGATAGGTTTTTCCCCTCCAGCTTCGGACTGGGCGGCAATAGCAGCACTGTGACCGATGAGTCATAGATACCGAAGTAGCCGCTCTTGTCGGCTCCGTAACGCAAAGTGCGGAGCGTGGCGATAGCAGCGCGCTTGGCGTCGTCTGCCGATAACGCATGGGTCGCGACCTGTTGCTCGTAGTAGGCGATGATCCCCATCGCCGTCTGTGTTTCTTGGGCGAGCATGGCTCTGCGATTGTCCATCATCGACGAGCGCATCATCATCGCATTGCCAATCACGATCGCGATCAACGCGAT
>JBQCDS010000136.1:0-2693 GCA_051961035.1 Trinickia sp.
GCCGTCACGATGGGCGACGCCGCGGGCATCGGACCGGAGATCATTCTCAAGACGTTCTCCAACGCCGCGTTCATCGCCGAGCACCCCTCGTTCGCGATCGGCGATGCAGGCGCGCTGCGACGACAAGCACGCGCGCTTCGCTTGGAACTGGAGATACGCGAGGTCGACTCCGTCGCCGACGTTGCATCGCGGCCAGGTGCGCTCGACGTATTGCGAGCGCCCGGCGCGAACGCACTCCCCGAAGACTTGCCGATCGGCACGGTGAATGCAGCCGCCGGGCAGGCGGCATTCGAAGCGATCCGCACCGCCATCGATCTTGCCGTGCGGGGCGAGATCGCCGGAATCTGCACGGCGCCGATCCACAAGGAAGCACTCGCCGCCGCGCACGTGCCCTATCCCGGGCACACCGAAATGCTCGCCGACCTCTCGGGCACGCGCGACTACGCCATGATGCTGGTCAATCCGACACTGCGCACGATCCTCGTTACGGTCCACTGCTCCATGCTCGATGCGATCTCGAAGCTGTCCGTCGAGGCCGAGCTGCGCATCATTCGGCTTGCGAACCGGGCGATGCGCGATTTCGGCATCGAACGTCCGCGCGTCGCGGTGGCCGGACTCAATCCGCACGCGGGCGAAGGCGGCTTATTCGGCCGTGAGGACCTCGACATCATCGCACCGGCGATCCAGCTCGCTCGGAACGAAGGCATCGAGGCGAGCGGCCCATGGCCCGGCGACACCGTATTCATGAACGCCCGCCGCGGCCGCTTCGACATCGTGGTGGCGCAGTATCACGACCAAGGCCTGATACCGGTGAAGCTCGCCGGGGTGGAGGACGGCGTGAACATCACCGTCGGCCTGCCGTTCATCCGCACGAGCCCCGATCATGGCACCGCCTTCGATATTGCCGGCAGGGGCATTGCCGATCCGGCAAGCCTGCAGGTTGCCCTCCAAACCGCTCACCGGTTCGCCCGCTCGCGCGCGCACCGTCCATCCATCACCGGAGCCTGACGTGTCCCACTTCATCTTGATGTTGACCGAAAACGACGCCACGGTCGCCGATGCGATCGCCACCTACGATAGCGTGCGCGACAGCCCCGTGCGCTTCGTCGGCTTCAAGGACGTCGGGTTGCCCATCCCGGTCCTCAAGCAGCTTGCCCAGCGCATCCGCGCCGATGAACGCAAGGTCATGCTGGAAGTCGTGGCGACCAGCCGCGAGGCTGAACTGGAATCGATCCGGGCCGCGCTCGAGATCGGTGTCGACTACCTGCTCGGCGGCCGCCACGTGGAAGATGCACTGCCGCTGCTGCGTGGTTCGAGCGTGCGGTACTTCCCGTTCGCGGGCCGCACCGTGGGCCATCCGACCGTGCTGGAAGGGACGATGGATGAAATCGTCGATGACGCTCGCCGTATTGCCGCCATGCCCGGTGTGCATGGCCTCGACCTGCTTGCGTATCGCTTCGCCGGCGAGGGCGATCCGGCAGAGCTCACGCAACGTGTCGTCGAGGCTGTCGATGTGCCTGTCATCGCCGCGGGCAGTATCGACCGCGAACCGCGTGTCAAGTCGATGATCGACGCACGCACCTGGGGCTTCACTGTCGGCAGCGCGTTGTTCCAGCATGCCTTCGTCGACCGACGCCTGTCCGCGCAGGTCGATACGATCTTCAAAATCGAGGGCGTCACCGCATGATGTGCGGCGCGGGCTAAAGCCGCGCGACGTCGAGGCTCGCTTGGTTGACCGCCGGTTGGAGGGCGCAGCGCTCGTCGCTGCGCGTCACAGCCTCATTTAGCGGCGAAGAGCCCGTCCAGACGATAGCGCCGCTTGAGGATCGGCGATTCGATGACCACGTAGCTGATGCATTTTTCGATCCCGATATTGCGCTCCATCAATGCCTCGATCAGGCTGTGGTAGTGGCCGATGTCGCGCGCAATGCACTTGAGCAGATAATCGTAGCCGCCCGTCGCTTGATGGCATTCCATGATCTCGTCGATGTCGCGAATGGCATCGGTGAAGCGCGCGAAATCTTCGCGGCGATGATCGGAGAGTGTGATCTTGGCGAACACGATTTGAACCGGGCCGAGCTTCTCGATCTTGATCGCCGCGCCGTAACCCGCGATGAACCCGGCCTGCTCGAGCCGCTTGACGCGCGTCAAACACGGGCTGGCCGAGAGGCCGACGGCTTCGGCCAGCTCCACGTTGGTGATGCGGCCGTCCCGCTGCAACTCGGCAAGGATACGCAAGTCCAGCCGGTCAAGTGTGCAATCCGTTTTCATGCCGGCCCCGTCGGGTAGACCTCCAAATGATCGCCTTCGCGCGCGCTAAAGATCGATGGTAGCGCGGCTTGCGGTATGACGATAGGACAATCTTTCTGTTCGGCCTCGACGTGGCGCCCCCCCGCAATTCGCGCAGCAGGAAATACCGCGACGCCCCTCCAAATCGCATGAAACCTATCTTCTGCGCCAATCAATTCGGCGCATCAGCGTAGCGATTCCTGCTTAAATTTCACTTACCGACACTGCGGTCGGCTCTTGCCCGAAGTGGCTCGCGGCGGGCTCCTCATTCAAGCGTCCCTCGGGACTCATCACTCATCGAGACTGAAGACATGATCGACTTCGAACCGAAATTCATCACGTTCGATTGCTACGGCACCCTCGTCAACTTCCAAATGGCCGACAAGGCGCGAGAAATCTACGGC
>JBQCDS010000137.1:0-2361 GCA_051961035.1 Trinickia sp.
TGGCCTGGCGTTGGGGGGGCGGTGGAGTTTGGGATTCGCTGTGTTGTGGGGTGCTGTCACTTTCACTTGGGTGCGGCTTTTTGCGCGGGCTCCGCCGCCCGCGGCGGGTGCCAGTCCACTGCGCGAATTGAGTGCCCTCAAGCGCGCTCAGGTTTGGTACACGCTCGGCATCGGGGCCATCGGTTTCGGGGGCTTATTCGCGGTCTATACGTATCTCGCCAATGTGCTCGCGTCGGTCACGCACGCCTCGGTCGGTACGGCCTCGCTCGTTCTGAGCGTCTTCGGGATCGGCATGACGATCGGCAACCTCGTCGTGCCGATGTTCGCGGATCGGGCGGTGATGCGCACGGCCGGGCTCTTGCTCGTCTGGAGTGCGCTCACGCTGCTCGCGTTCCCGCTGGCGGCATCGAACGTTTGGACGATCTCGGCGGACGTCTTCCTGATCGGTTTCGGCGGCGCGCTCGGAACGGTGTTGCAGACACGCTTGATGGACGTGGCCGAAGATGCGCAAAGCCTCGCAGCGGCGCTCAATCATTCGGCGTTCAACGCAGCCAATGCGCTGGGGCCGTTTCTTGGCGGGCTGGCGATCGCGGGCGGCTTCGGCTGGACGTCGCCGGGGTGGGTGGGTGCGTTGCTCGCCGTCGCCGGGCTTGGGGTGTGGGCGTTGGCGGGATTCGCGCAGCGACGTGCCGATCGGCGGGCGGCGCGGCTGACGCGCATCTGCCTCGAAACGCAGGACCGCTGACCGATTTCCCCATCAACGAGACCGAATCCCGATGACTGATACACAGACTCTCGCCAAACTCGCTCAAGTGATCGGCGCGCAGCTCACCGCGCAACAACTGGCTTATGCGCAGCTAGTCAAACAACTCGAAGGCAAAGGGGTGCTGAGTGCGGACGATGTCGCGAAAGGCCTCGAGCTATCGGCCGCGATGATCCCGCCCGAAACGATCAATCCAGAGGGGCTCGTCAAAGCGATCTATCAGATCGCCGGAATGGTGCGGGCGGCATCGGCTCAATCCGGCAATCCCGATTCGCAACCGCCGAAAGGCGATTGATTTCGGCCCGACGGTTGCACGGCTGCGCTTATAGTGGCGGCGAGGCAGCGATGGCACGTCTCGCCGCGAGCATCCAATTGCGCCAGTTGCCAGCCGCAAACCCGCGCGACGACGGATGCATGACCGGAAAGCAGTGAAAGCGGTGCGTGACGCCTGCACTCTCGGCACAACCCGTCCATACGCTCAGCTTCCGAGACGCCAACCGGGGAACGGGCATGGCGATATTGCGCTCCTTGCCTCTCTCCCAGCCATCGCGTTCGCCCGGCAACGCCATCCACAGCTTAAGGCCCAACACCAAGACAACGTGCGGCCGAATTTGGCAAACGACCTCGTTGAATGCCGGCAGAGATTCCTTCATCTGCCTTGGCGTGGGACGCTGCATCGACGAGCCCATGCTGTCACGCACGTAGTGATAGAACGCAACGGTCCGCCAGAAATCCTTGGTCCCGGCCGAGTCGAGCAAGTCCCGCCCAGTCATGAGCCTTTGCGCACCCGCGAACAGCCGATATGCGGCGTCCTGCTCGGGATCGATGATCACGCCGTTCTGCGCCTGGATCATCTGCTGCAAGGCGTCCGCGCCCTTGGAATCAAGGCCATATCCTGACTCGCCAAGCAGCAGCCAGCGCTGCTCTTGCTCCCAATAGCGATCCCCGACCCACGGGTGATAGCGCACTTGCGCCGAGTACCCCGTCGTCATGCGTCAATCCCCGTATGTTTATGTTTGTAGTATTAGTTTAACGGCTACAACTACTTGCACCAAGTCGCATTCGGCTGCTCAGCGCAGATTCGAGCGAATCTCACCGCAAGCGGTGTCCGGCCATCGCTGCGCTTGATTTCCAGCCACGGCGCTTTGCGCGATAGGCAAACGGCTGCCCCCGTTTCGAATTTGGAGTATCGAAGGCGACTGCGACCGCGAGTTTCGCCTAGTCTACGCCTACAAACCCGCCAGCAACGATGGTGTTGTCAAGCCGCACATCGACCGCTCGGCAGTGACGCCTCGCCCGGCATTTTCCGGCTCGCGTAGCCGCCTTCGTGCTGCCCCCTCCCGCAACAAGGCACAATACGGGTTTTGACGGATACGCGGCGAGAGCGCCCGATGCGCCTCGCCACGCTTGCCGATTTCCCGCGGCCGAGCCCCGCTGCTTGCCGCTGCCAGAACCAGGAGCACGCTCTCATCATGACCGACGCTGATCTTTCGTGGACGCGCAGGCTGTCGCTCGCCATCGGCGCCTTCTTCAACATTCTCGGCGACCGCGAGTTCGCCGCCGGCGTGCAGCGCCTACGCAGCGGCACCGCCCCCGCC
>JBQCDS010000138.1:0-5475 GCA_051961035.1 Trinickia sp.
ACATTGCGACCGATACGCTCGCGCGCCAGCGACAACTGTCGACGCTCGCGCAGCGGCGTCTGGCCGGCGGTATTGGCACTCAGCTCGAAGTCAGCCAATCCGATGCGCCGCTGCCCGAGTATGAACGCCGCATCGAGGCCTTGCGCGAAGCGATCGAACTCGACCGCAATCAGCTTGCGGCGCTGACGGGCAAAGGCCCTGGCGCGGGCGCCGCGCTGACGCGGCCGACACTTGCTTTGAGCGCGCCGGTGGCCCTGCCCTCCGCGCTGCCGGCCGAACTGATTGGGAACCGGCCCGATGTCGTGGCCGCGCGCTGGGCCGTGGCGGGCGCGGCGCGCGCGATCGACGTGGCGCATGCGGCGTTCTATCCCAACATCAATCTCATGGCGTCGCTGGGCGGCTTCGCGGCCGGCGGCGCGCTGTTCCAGTTTCTGCACGCGGCCAACGGTGCGTGGACCGCCGGCCCGGCGCTGTCGCTGCCGATATTCGAAGGCGGCGCGCTGCGCAGCCGCCTGGGCGCGTCGACAGCGGGCTACGATGCAGCCGTCGCTCATTACAACGCGGCCGTCGTCGCGGCCTTGAAACAAATCGCCGATCAAATCGTTCGATTGCATTCGCTCGAGCGGCAGCAGGGCGACGCGCAGCGCTCGGCTACTGTCGCCGAGCGCAGCTATCGACTCGCGCAACTGGGCTTCAAGCGCGGCCTGAACGACTACGTCAGCGTGATTGTCAGCGAAACGCAATGGCTCAGCGCGCAACAGGGCGTCGCTCAAGTGCGCGCGGCACGGCTCGCCGCTTATGCATCGTTGATGGGAGCGCTCGGCGGCGGACTCACGGCGCCCGCCGACGGCCCCGGCGCCGACGACATGCAGCCGTCCCCGCACGTGCCGTTCGGCGGCAAGGTGCTTAGAAGTCTTGCTCCCTCGAGCGGCACGCCCACGGCTGCGGAAGCAGCCGGCGGCGCACGCGGCGAACTGCGTTAGGACGAGCGTCATGGCCGATCCCGCCTCCCCCGCATCGCGCCCGCTCCCTGCGCTGCCCGCCGCGCTCCGCGATTGGGCGCGCACCGACGGCCTCACCTGGATCTACCTGTTCAAAGCGCTGACGGCGGCATTTCTCGCACTCGGCATCGCGATGCAACTCGACCTGCCGCAGCCGCGCACGGCGATGACGACGGTGTTCATCGTCATGCAGCCGCAAAGCGGAGCCATTCTCGCGAAAAGCTTTTATCGGATCGGCGGGACGCTCGTCGGCCTCGTTGCGACGCTGCTGCTCATCGCCGTCTTCGCCCCGCAGCGCGAACTTTTTCTCGGCGCGCTTGCGCTGTGGACCGGGGTTTGCACGGCCGGCGCCGCGCGCAATCGCAACTTTCGCTCGTACGGCTTTCTGCTGGCCGGCTATACGGCCGCGCTGATCGGGATTCCCGCCGCTCAGCATCCGGACGGCGCATTCCTATCGGCCCTCACGCGGGTGGCGGAAGTGATGTTGGGCGTCTTGTGCGCGGGTATTGTGGGCGCTCTCATCTTTCCACAGCACGCGAGCTTGCAAATGCGCGCGACAGTGCGCGCGCGTTTCTCGGCCTTCGTGGAGTATGTCTCGGGCGCCTTGTCGGGGCACATCGATCGCGCGCAAATCGAACGCCAGAACGCACGCTTTCTGACCGAAATTGTCGGCTTCGAAGCGATGCGCAGCGTCGCCGTGTTCGAAGGGCCGGAGTCGCGCGGCCGCAGCGGGCGCCTCGCGCGTCTGAACAGCGAGTTCATGACGGCGACGACGCGCTTTCACGCGCTGCATCAACTGATGAACCGGCTGCGCGGCGCAGGCGCCGTCGAGGCGGTGGACGCGCTCGAGCCGTACTTCAAGGAGCTGGCGCCGCTCTTGCACTCCCCCGGCGAGCCGGTGCTGACGGCGCGCGACGCCGCCGGCTCGGCACGCAAGCTGGACGCGTTCAAGGCCGCGTTGCCGCGCCGCGTGCGCGACGCGCGCACGCGGCTGGCCGAGCGGCCCAGCTTCCCGCTGCTCGATTTCGACACGGCGTCCGAACTGCTCTACCGGTTCGTCGACGACATGCATGCCTACGCGCTCACGTATGCATCGCTCGCGGCCTCGACGCACGAACGCGAACGCACGCCCGAACGCTACGAACCGAAGACGAACGCCGTGCTGACGCTCGTGGCCGGCGTGCGCGGCGCGATCGTCATGGCCGCGCTCAGCGCGTTTTGGATTGCGTCGGCCTGGCCGAACGGCTCGATGCTCGTGCTGAACGCAGCGGCGGTGTGCGCGCTCGCATCATCGTCGCCTCGCCCGACGCGCATGGCGGCCCAGATGGCGGCCGGCACGCTCTTGGCCACGATCGTCGGGTTCATCGTCGAATTCGGCATCTACCCTCACATCGACGGTTTCGCGCTGCTGTGCGCGGCGCTGACACCGGCGCTCGCGCTCGGCATCCTGATGATGACGCGGCCGAAGCTCGCGGGCTACGGCGCCGGCTACTGCATCTTCTTTTGCGTGCTGGCGGGCCCCGACAACGTGGTGCGCTACAACCCGGCGGGCTATGTGAACGACGCACTCGCACTGATCCTGTCGATGGTGGTCAGCGCGATCGCCTTCGCCGTGCTGCTGCCCCCTTCGACGCCCTGGCTGCGCGGCCATTTACTGGCCGATTTGCGGCGCCAAGTCGTATTGGCCTGCACCGCGCCGCTCGCGCGCTTGCGCTCGCGCTTCGAAAGCCGCGCCCGCGATCTCGCCTTTCAAGCGCACGCGCTCATGGAGCATGACCCGGACGAGCAGCGCGACGCGCTCGCTTGGCTCATCGCGGTGCTCGAAGTGGGTCATGCCGTCATCGATCTGCGCCGCGAGCTGGGCGAGTTGCCAGCCGACGCGCGCTACGCGCGCACGATGCCGTGGCGGCGCAGCATCTCGCGCGCGGGCAAGGCGCTGACGGCGCTGTTCGCACGTCCCACCGACGCGCGCCTCGACGCCGCGCTCGCCGCGAATTTCGATGCGATCACGGCCACGCAACAGGCGCTGTCGGCCTTCGCCCCGCCGCGCGAAGATCGGCACCGTCTGCAACGCATCTTGAGCTACCTGCACTTCGTGCGCACGGCGCTCATCGATCCCCAATCGCCGCTCGCGCGTTACGCGGGCGCGGCACGCCGCGATAGCGCGGCGCCCGCATGAAGGAGCTGCACATGCATCGCGAGATCGCCGTTCTAGGTGCCTATATTCCCGCGCTCATCCCGCTTTGCATCGGCGGGGCGGCGCTCGCTTGGATCGTCGACCGTCTGCTCGCGCAGGTCGGCCTTTACCGCTTCGTCTGGCACCCCGCGCTCTTTCGCGCGAGCCTGCTCGCGTGCATCTGCGGCGTGCTCGGGCTCGTCGTTTATCGCTAATTTCGCCGGGCCCTCTTTTCTCTAGATAGCCATCATGACGCTTCGACAACTCATCGGTTTCCTTGCCACGGCGCTGCTGCTCGTGATCGCGCTGGCGATCGGCCATCGGCTCTGGGTCCACTACATGGACGAGCCATGGACCCGCGACGGCCGCGTGCGCGCACAGATCGTGGGGATCGCGCCCGACGTCTCGGGCGACATCGTCGAGCTTCCCGTGGCCGACAACATGTTCGTCAAGAAGGGCCAAGTGCTGATGAAGATCGATCCATCGCACTATCAAGTGGCGGTCGAGCAGGCTCAGGCGGCCGTCGCCGCGCGCCGCGCCGAGTGGCAGATGCGCCGAGCCGATGCCGCGCGCCGCGCCGATATCGATAGCCTCGTCGTGTCGAAGGAAAACCGCGAGAATGCGTCGAGCGCGGCGGCGAGCGCACAAGCGCAATACCAGCAGGCGCTGGCGGCGCTCGATGCGGCCAAGCTCAATCTCTCGCGCACGACGGTGGTCTCTCCCGTCGACGGCTACGTGACGAACCTCTCGGTGTTTCGAGGCGATTATGCGACGGCCGGCACGCCGAAGCTCGCGATCGTCGATAGCCATTCCTTCTGGGTTTACGGCTACTTCGAAGAAACGAAACTGCCGCGCCTGAAAATCGGCGATCCGGCGGAAATTCGGCTGATGAGCGGCGGCGTGCTGCAAGGCCACGTGCAGAGCATTTCGCGCGGCATTTACGACCGGGACAATCCGCAAAGCCGCGAACTCGTCGCCGACGTGAATCCGACGTTCAACTGGGTACGGCTCGCCCAACGCGTGCCGGTGCGGATTCAGATCGACAAGGTGCCCGACGGGGTCGTGCTATCGGCGGGGACGACCTGTACGGTGGTAGTGAAGCCGGGGACGCGGCACCGATAAGTCACACTCGCCCGCGGCGAGGCGCGATCCGAAATGCGGGTATCGCTTTTCAAAGCAGCTTTCCAGTCTTCCATCCAGCAGCTCGACGCGGGTCTGTAGCAGATAGTGAGCTCCGTTCATGGGCCACGCATTTGTTGCCGCTTTGAGAGACGACGCATCAGCCGGAAGGCATCCCCGTAAGCAGCGACCGTTCTCGGACTGGCGGCTTGCTGTTGAAGCATCCGCTCGGCAAAGAAGCGCTGACGCAACCCCACGATTCAGTGGGAATAGACGATGCTTTCATCGAGCAGTTCTCTCAAAGCGTTCTGGCCGGCGCGAGCATCCCCCTTGCGGCGCCGCACATCAAGCGGACGGATCGTGGCCGCACAATTCCCCTTGGCTGCTTGTCTGTTTCGTCAAATGAAGCGCACGACCGGAACTCACATGGCGTCCCGGCCGCTTGATGACAGCCGCGTCTTGTCGCGGCCCTTGAGGCCCAGCATCGCGCGCGCCTCGGCTGGCGTGGCGATTTCAAGGCCCAGACGCGTGAGCGTGTCGCGAATCAACACGACCTGCTCCGCGTTCGACGTCGCGAGCTTGCCTGGCCCGATCGAGAGCGAGTCTTCGAGACCGACTCGCACGTTGCCGCCCATGAGCGCCGCCTGCGTGATAAGGGGCATCTGGTGACGGCCAGCGCCGAGCACCGACCACTGATAGGTGTCGCCAAACAGCTTGTCGGCGATGTGCTTCATGTGCACGAGGTTCTCAGGATCCGCGCCAATGCCGCCGAGAATGCCGAGCACGAACTGCAGAAAAAGCGGCCCCTTCACGAGCCCGCGATCGACAAAGTGCTTCAGGTTGTACAGATGCCCGACGTCGTAGCACTCGAACTCGAACCGCGTACCATGCGCGGCACCGAGGCGCGTGAACACTTCCTCGATGTCTGCAAAGGTGTTGCGGAATATCGCGCGCCGCGTCCCCTCGATGTACTCTTGCTCCCATTCGTGCCTGAATGTCTGCATTTTTTCAAGCACGGGGAAGATCGCGAAGTTCAGGGACCCCATGTTGCACGAGGCCATTTCCGCGGAAACATCCGTCGCCGCCGCGAGGCGCTCGTCGAGCGTCATATGGACAGAACCACCCGTGGTGATGTTGATGACCGCGTCGGTGGCCGCGTGAATGCGCGGCAGAAACTGG
>JBQCDS010000139.1:0-8440 GCA_051961035.1 Trinickia sp.
TCAATCTCGGCACCCATACCCCCGGCGGCGTGCCGCTACAAGTGCCCGAGGGAATCAAGAACGACGCCGACCTTTTCGCTTATCTGAAGGCATGGCGGCCCACTTACGCGCTGGGCACCTATCGCACCTACTCGAACATCGGAATTGGCGTGCTCGGCATGATTGCGGCGAAGAGCATGGATGGCGACTTCACTTCGTTGATGCAGCAGCGCCTGTTTCCCGCGTTCGGCATGCAGAGCACGTTTATCGAAGTTCCCGCTGCGCGGGCTGCCGACTACGCGCAGGGCTACACCCAGCAAGGCGCACCGATTCGCGTGTCGCCGGGCATGCTCGCGGCGCCGGCCTACGGCGTGAAGACGACAGCCTTCGATGCACTGCGCTTCCTCGAAGCGAACATGAACCTCGCCACGCTCGACGCCAGATGGCAGCGCGCCGTCACGAAGACACACACCGGCTACTATCGCGCGGGATCGATGACGCAAGACTTGATCTGGGAGCAGTACGCTTATCCCGTCACGTTGAACGCGTTGCTGCACGGCAATTCGGCGGCCGTCATCTTGCGCCCGACGCCGGTGCAGCCCATCGCACCGCTGCAGCCGCCGAGCAAAAACGTCTGGATCAACAAGACCGGATCGACCAATGGCTTCGGCGCGTACATCGCCTTCATTCCCGAAAAGCAACTTGGAATCGTCCTGCTGGCTAACAAGAACTTCCCGATCGACGAACGGGTGCGCGCCGCGTATCGGATTCTGAGCGAACTGGCGTCGACGCAGCGATGAAGGCATCAACGGGGACGTGACCCTCGCGCTGCCTGTCGCGCGAGTGGGCGACGGGAAATCGCGGCATGGAAACGGGAGAAGGGGCCCGCTCACGCCTGTCGGCTGGCCCCCGTCTCACGTCATCTAGCGGCCCATCTTCGCTCGAATCGAGTTGCTCAGATCCAGCGTAAGGCGTCGGCGATGACATCCGTCGCGCCGCTGAGCGCGCATTCTCCGTGGGCAATTAGAAGCCGTTCGGGCTGCCAGTCCAGCACTTTTTGGCGGGCCGCGCGCGCCGCGTGGCGTGAGAGGAAGCTGAGCCGCCATTCGCGCGGCGTACTGCCATGCGGTCCGACGAGGCCATCCAGCCGCATCGCCATGCCCTTCCATCCATCGGTCGACGCATCGGGAAAGCGCTGGATCAAGTCGCCGAAGATGGCGGTGCGTGACGCGCGGTGGAAGAACACCACTTCTTCCAAGGCGAACGATCCGCGAAATATCACTTGATCGATGTCGGCCTTCCATTGTTCGTCAGGTTCGTCTCCCAGCTCGGCGTCGAAGCGAAAACCCTTCATTTTTCCAATAAGCCCCGGCGGGGCATAAAGCCTTGCCTGCGGCCAACGGTTCTTCCATGCCGGCAACGCGAGATGATGCAGTTTGTTCGGCGAGACGATACACGCGACCGGTCCAAACGCCTCGACGGCATCGGCCAGATCTTGCGTCAATTCGATTGGCGACCATACCCATATCCCACCATCTGAGAGCCGAACGATTGCCGCGCGGGTGGGGTAGGGAAAACCGTGGAACGACACCACGGGGCCATCGGCAACATAAAGGTTGGGTCCGAACGCCGTGAGCATGGGGGATTGGAGATGTTTGGAGGAACAGGAAATACGTCGGCTCGACGACCGATGGCCGTCAAGCGCCGGCAAGAAGAACGGGAGCGCCGCCATGATCTGCATAATCCGCATGACGCGCCAATAGCCGGCTATCTTACGAAACGATAACGCTCGGCATTGCCGGCAACGCATTCCCGACGCTCAGAGTCGAATCGCGATAGAGAGTTCCGGGCCGATGCCGAAGCGGGTAGCAGCAACCCCCGGTTCGAAACACTCGATGGCAACCGCAAGACGTGACCGGTATACTTGCCCTTTCCCGCAGAATCTCAAGTCATGCAAATCCGAGTTCAAACGGACAGATGGTCTGTTCAGCACATCCACAAACTTTGGCTTCATTACGGGGTGTTTTGGATCGGCGCCATTGTCGCCGGGTTGATCGCGGTGCTCTACGCGCGCTTGATTGATTTCGGCTACGACCTATTTCTCAATCACGTGGCGCATAACCGCTGGTTGCCGCTGCTCGTCTCGCCCGCGATCAGCGCTGCGTGCGTTTGGTTGACGAGGCGTTTCTTCGAAGGCGCGGAAGGCAGCGGCATTCCGCAGGTGATCGCTTCATTGCATGGCCCGAGGGAATTAGGCGAGCGCCTGCTGACTATTCCGATCCTGATCGGCAAGATATTGATTTCCTTTCTTGCGATCCTCGGCGGGCTCACGATCGGGCGCGAAGGGCCCACGATTCACGTGGGCGCGTCGTTGATGTTCAGCCTTCGCCGGTTCTACCCGAAGCGCTTTCGCGCGATTCGCGGCGCCTCGCTCGAGCGCAGGCTCGCGCTGGCCGGTGCGGCCGCCGGGTTGTCGGCCGCGTTCAACGCACCGCTTGCCGGTGTGGTGTTCGCCATCGAGGAACTCACGCGCAGTTTCGAAGCCCGCACGAGCGGCGTGCTCATCACCGCGATCATCTTCGCGGGTGTCGTGTCGCTCGGCCTGCAAGGCAACTACGTATATTTCGGCACGATCGACATCGGTGCACGGCTGCCCGATCTGCTCGTTGCGGCAGTGCCGTTGGTGGGGCTGCTGACGGGTATCGCCGGCGGCATCTTCTGCTGGTTGCTGCTCAATACGAAGCGCTGGATGCCGCAGTCGATCTTGACCATGCGCGCTCAACGGCCAGTCGTATTCGGTGCCGTGTGCGGGTTGGTGATCGCGGTGATCGGCATCGCCAGTTCCGGTCATACCTTCGGCAGCGGTTATGCGGAAGCACGCTCGATGTTGGAAGGGCATGGACAGGTCAGCGCGATCTATCCGGCATTCAAAATGATCACGATGGTGGGTTCCTACCTGCCTGGGGCGCCGGGCGGCTTGTTCGCGCCATCGCTCGCGATTGGCGCCGGTATTGGTAACGCCCTGCACATCGCGTTCTCGCAAATGCAATTGCCCATGTTGATCGCGCTGGGGATGGTCGGCTACCTCGCCGCCGTGACGCAAAGCCCGATTACCGCCTTCGTCATCGTGATCGAGATGATCAACGGTCACGCTCTGGTGATTTCGTTGATGGCCACGGCGTTGATTGCGAGCCGGGTGTCTCGGTTCTTTGCCCCTCCTCTGTATGAGGCGCTGTCCGAGCGGTACATGCCGCACACGCACAGTAGCCCATAACCGGCATCTCCCGCGCTAGTCGTTGAGTACCCTGTGAACTGGTGGCTGATCCGAGCCGGGCTGAAAGAGCGGATGTGACGGGGAGCGGCGCATGGCCCGTCGCGAGCGCAACGCCAGTATCGGCATGCTTTGCTACTCGACGAACTTCGAGAGAGGCGCGTGAGAAGGGGGGGGCTGCCGCGCTAGCGCCGGTCGACACGGTCAAGTTGACGCCCGGGCGTCGGCGGCTGGTATGCTGATACCACTTATGCGTCGCTTCAATACCGTCGCCGATACCGTCGATCCGCGCTCAGCAGTGGGCCACGCGCCCGCCAAGCCGCCGATTGCCACCGTGCCGATTTCCCTCGTGAGCGCTTTTCTCGCGGGTGCCGACGCGCGGCCAGACACGATTCGCCGCTATTTGGAAGAGGCCGGCATCGCGCCGGAACTGCTGGGACAGCCCGGTGCGCGCGTGACGGAGGAGCAATTCTCGACGTTTTATCAGGCGATAGCCATCGCCCTCGATAACGAAATGCCCGGCTTTTTCAGCCGGCCGCTGCGTAGCGGAACGTTGAAGTTTCTCTGCTTGAGCTTGCTCGACGCACGCAATCTGGAGACGGCGCTGCATCGCTTCTGTCAGTTTTTTCACATCGTCCTCGATGATTTTCGTCTCGAGTCCCGGCGCAATGGCCCGATCGCGCAACTGACGCTGCACCCCAATCCCTCGGTGCATCGCATCGGGCCGTTGGGGCACGAGCTAATGCTCAAGCTCGTTCATGGCGTGTCGTCCTGGCTGATCGGTCAGCACATTCCGCTGTTGCAAGTCGAGCTTGCGTGCCCGCGTCCCGCCCATGCGCTCGATCATCGCTATTTTTTTTCGGGGCCGGTGCTGTTCGATGGCGATGGCACATTGATGCGTTTCAGCGCGGCATACCTCGATATGCCGATCCGGCAGAGCAAGCGCAACCTGGGCAAGTTCCTGGCCCGCGCGCCCGGCGATTGGATCTTCGGCTCGTTCAGCGAACGGTTGGTGAGCCATCGCGTCCGCCAATATCTGGCGGCGCGCCTGCCGGATCTACCCACGATCGAGCAAGCGGCGGAAAATCTCCATTGTTCCGTGCGCACGCTGTGCCGACGTCTCGCGGGCGAGGACACCACCTTCCAGGCATTGAAGGACGAGCTGCGGCGCGACATCGCCATTCAGCGCCTCACGGAAACGGATGAGACGATCACGAAGATTGCCGGCGACATCGGCTTCGACGATCCCAGCGCCTTTCATCGCGCTTTCCGTCATTGGACCGGCAGCACGCCCGGGACATACCGCCGTCGGGTGTGACGCGCCGCACGGTGGCTGCCCGCCGAACGGAATATGTGGCCGGATTTGTCAGTGGGCGGTCCGGTTTGGCCAGCCCGCGCCTACCGTTTCTCGCTACGATGTGGTTCGATTCTCCGGACGTGGCGGCATATGTCATAGCGCGCCGCGCCTGTTTTCCTACTCATTTGGACAGTTCGCTATGAGCTATACCGCCCCGATCAAGGACATGCTGTTCGTACTGAAAGAGTTGGCCGGCCTTGATGAGGTGGCCGCTCTTCCTGGTTTCGAGGAAGCGGGCATCGACACGGCGCAGGCGGTGCTCGAGGAATCGGCCAAGCTGTGCGGGGAAGTGTTGGCGCCGCTCAATGTCGAAGGCGACCGCAATCCGAGTACTTGGAAGGATGGCGCCGTCACGGCGACGGCGGGCTTCAAGCAAGCGTTCCGCCAATTCGCGGAGGGCGGCTGGCAGGGCGTGCAGCACCCGTCGGAATACGAAGGACAGGGCTTGCCGAAGCTGATTGCGACGCCTTGCATCGAAATGCTCAACGCGGCGAATCTGTCATTTGCGCTATGCCCGCTGCTGACGGACGGCGCGATCGAAGCGCTGCTCACGGCGGGCAGCGAGGCGCAGAAGCAGCGCTACGTGCCCAAACTGCTTTCCGGCGAATGGACGGGCACGATGAACCTGACGGAACCGCAGGCGGGCTCCGATCTGGCGCTCGTGCGCACGCGCGCCGAACCGCAGACTGACGGCACGTATCGTGTGTTCGGCACGAAGATCTTCATCACGTGGGGCGAACACGACATGGCCGAGAACATCGTCCATCTCGTGCTGGCACGCACGCCCAATGCGCCGGAGGGCGTGAAGGGCATTTCGCTCTTCATCGTGCCGAAGTTCATGATCCATGACGACGGTACGCTCGGGGAGCGCAACGACGTCCATTGCGTTTCGATCGAACATAAACTGGGCATCAAGGCGAGCCCCACGGCCGTGCTGCAATTCGGCGACCACGGTGGTGCGATCGGCTATTTGATCGGCGAAGAGAACCGCGGCCTCGAGTACATGTTCATCATGATGAACGCGGCGCGTTTCGCAGTGGGCATGCAAGGCGTGGCCGTGGCCGATCGCGCGTATCAGAAGGCGGTGGCCTATGCGAAGGAGCGTGTGCAAAGCCGCCCCGTCGATGGTTCGGCCAAGCAGGCCGTGACGATCATTCATCATCCGGACGTGCGCCGCATGCTCATGACGATGCGTGCGCTGACGCAAGGCGCGCGTGCGCTCGCCTACGTGGCGGCGGCTCACAGCGACATCGCGCATCGCCATGCCGACGAGCGTGTGCGTGCCGATCATCAGGCGATCTATGAATACCTCGTGCCGATCGTGAAGGGCTGGAGTACGGAGATGTCGCTCGAGGTGACGAGCCTGGGCGTGCAAGTGCACGGCGGGATGGGTTTCATCGAAGAGACGGGCGCGGCGCAGTACTATCGTGACGCCCGCATCTTGCCCATCTACGAAGGCACCACAGCGATCCAAGCGAACGATCTCGTGGGCCGAAAGACGCTGCGTGACAGCGGTGCGGCGGCTCAAGGCCTTCTGCTCGAAATCGACAAGACGATCGACGCGTTGAAATCGCAAGATGGCGAATCCTTCGTATCGATCGCGACGCAGCTTGGCGCCGGGCGGCGCGCATTGGCTTCGGTGGTCGAGTTCGTCGTCAAGCAGGCCAAGCGCGACCCCAATGCCGTTTTCGCGGGCAGCGTACCTTACTTGAAGCTGGCGGGCCTGGTGCTCGCGGGCTGGCAAATGGCGCGTGCCGCACTCGTCGCGCAAAACAAGCGGGCCGAGGATCCTTCGTTCCACCGCGCCAATATACTGACTGCACAGTTCTTCGCCGAGCATCTGTTGCCGCAAGCCACGGCAATCGAGGCATCGATCGTCAGTGCGAAGGGTGGCGAAGGCTGGCTTGCTTTGGATCCCGAACAGTTTTGATTTCGAGCGTCAAGGGACGATGGGCATGACGACGACGCACTCGCAGCGCGAATCGATCGAATGCGACGAGGGAATCGTCGTCGGCGGCCTGCATTGCTCGAATAGGCAGCGAACCCATTCATGGGTCGCGCGAATCGTTGAGGAGAGGGTATGAACAAGGAAGTGGTCGTTGTAGGCGGCGTGCGTACCGCCATCGGCAAGTTCGGCGGCAGCTTGAAGGACATCGCGCCGACCGAACTGGCCACGATCGTGGTGCGTGAAACGTTGGCGCGCGCCGGTGTCGATGCCGCGCATGTCGATCACGTCGTATTCGGCAATGTGATCCCGACAGAGCCGAAGGATTTCTATCTGTCGCGTGTGGCTGCGATCAACGCCGGCATTCCCGACAGCACGCCCGCATTCAACGTCAACCGGTTGTGCGGTTCCGGCTTGCAAGCGATTCTGTCGGCGGCGCAAACGATTTTGCTCGGCGATGCGCAAGTCGCGATCGGCGGCGGCGCGGAAAACATGAGCCGCGCGCCGTACGTCGCGACCGACGCGCGTTTCGGCGCTCGCATGGGCGATATGCGCATGGTCGATATGATGCTCGGCGCGCTGAACGATCCGTTCCATGGCGTGCCGATGGGCGTAACGGCGGAGAACGTGGCACGCAAGTTCGGCATCACCCGGGCCGATCAGGATGCGCTCGCGCTCGAATCACACCTACGCGCGGAGCGCGCGATCGCCGAGGGCCGGTTCGCGAAACAAATCGTGGCGATCGAGCGCCGTGTCAAAGGCAAGGATGTCGTGTTCGATACGGATGAACACGTGCGCATCAACGCGACGATCGAGGATTTCTCGCAATTGAAGCCTGTTTTCGCACGCGAGGCCGGGACGGTCACGGCGGGCAACGCCTCGGGCATCAACGACGCGGCCGCCGCCGTGCTGCTCATGTCGCGCGAGGCGGCCGAGCGTCACGGTGCCAAGCCGATGGCGCGACTGGTGGCCTACGCGCATGCCGGCGTCGATCCGCTGCATATGGGTATCGGCCCGGTGCCGGCCACGAGGCTGGCGCTGGAACGCGCAGGGTTGTCTGTCGCCGACATTGACGTCGTGGAGGCGAACGAAGCGTTCGCCGCGCAGGCATGCGCGGTCACGCGCGAGCTCGGCTTCGATCCGGCCAAGGTGAACCCGAACGGCTCGGGTATCTCCCTGGGCCACCCGATCGGCGCAACGGGCACGGTCATCACCGTCAAGGCGATCGATGAACTCCAGCGGATCGGCGGGCGCTATGCCTTGGTGACGATGTGCATCGGCGGAGGCCAAGGTATCGCTGCGATTTTCGAGAACCTGCAGCGAGCATGATTGACGACGAGCCTTCCCCGGCTCCGGCTCGGCCTACTCGCCGCCCGTCGCGACGGATACCGCTTCGCGCATCAATGCGATGAACCTCAGTAGTCGCGACGGATAGAACTGCGCGTGCGGATAGATCAAGTAGACGGGCAGCGATGCGGCCTGCCACTTGGGCGCCAACTGAATCAAACGGTTGTTCGCCAAGTCGTCCGCAAGCAGCCAAGCGGAGCTGACGCACGCGCCCATCCCCAGCAAGGCCGCGCTGCGCAGCGCATAGAGATTATCGGTGCTGATGCGCGGCGCGATCGAGATACGCCGCGTTTCGCCTGTTTCTTCATGCGTGAGGGTAAGCTCCGTTCGGTAATACGTTCGCAACGCCAACCACGGCAACGCGACGAGTTCGTCGGGATCTTGCGGCACGCGACCGCCTTCGACCAGCGACGGGGAACCGACGACGATGCGCGGCACCTTTGACAGCCGGATCGCGACGACAGCCGGATCGTTCGGTTCGCCCACCTGTATCGCGCAATCGATGCCGTTGGCGATGAAATCGCGCACGTCGTCCCGCAAC
>JBQCDS010000140.1:0-7497 GCA_051961035.1 Trinickia sp.
CGAACGGCGTCGCGTGCGGTAACTCAACGTAATGGCCTTTGCTGCTGCGCGCGTAGGCGGGATCGTAATGCAGCTCGATCAGTTCGCCGAACAGCTCCGCACGGGCATTCTCGTCGATGAGGCGGCACCAACGGTCCACGCGCTCGTGGCTATGCAGCCCCACCAATTTTCTCAACTGTCCTTTGAACGCATCGGGCGCGTCGAACAAGTTCGCATAGTCGTCGAGCAGAAAGGCAATACGCTCGTCGCGCGGCGCTTCGATCAAGACGCAGCGCGACCGATGCATCGCGCCGAGCAAGGCGTCGGGCAGCGCGACGCGGCCGATAGCGCGGCTTTCGGCTTCGATGAACACGGGTTTCTCGGCGGAGAAGCGTTGCAGCGCTTGTACGAGCGCCGTCTCGAACGCCTTTTGCGAGGGCTGCGGCTCCCCTTTCAGTGCACCGAGCAACGAGCCGCGATGCGCGGCGAGCCGTTCGAGATCGAGCACCTGAGCGCCCGCGTTCGCGAGCGCACCTAGTAACCGCGTCTTGCCGCTGCCCGTCGGACCCGTCAGCACGATGTATTCGAATCGCGGCGGCAATGCCGTGAGCGTGTCGAGTACGGAGCGCCGGTAAGTCTTGTAGCCGCCGTCGAGCCGCCGCGCTTGCCATCCCATCAAGTTGAGCCAGACCGCCATCGATTCCGAACGCTTTCCGCCGCGCCAGCAATAGATCAGCGGCCGCCAGCCGCGCGGGCGATCGGCGAATGTCGTTTCCAGATGGCGCGCGATATTGCGCGCGACCATCGCCGCGCCGATGCGCGTGGCCTCGAACGCGGAGGTTTGCACATAGAGCGTGCCGACGACGACGCGCTCCTCGTTGTCGAGCACGGGCGCATTGATCGCGCCGGGAATGCGGTCTTCGGCGAATTCGAGCGGCGTGCGCACATCGACGATTTCATCGAACTCGGCCAGGCGCTCGAGGTTGGCGCTAATGTCTTTCAAGGGTGAGAAAAAAAGAAAAGCGAAGGGTGCGGCCGATTATGACACGGCAGGCAGCCGAGGTAACGGTCGGGGCAAGCGGCACGGCCGCTGTGGCCGAACCCGTCCGCGCATGGACTATGCTTGCGTCTTTGGGAAAGAGCGGGCACCCCCGTTGCATTCAGGAGAACCGATGCGCCAATCGCTTGAACATCTGCGAATCGACGTGCGCGGACGCGGCCTCGTCGAAATCACGGACCACGTGCGCGCGTTCGTCGCGCGTGAATCGATCGACACGGGCCTCATGACGCTGTTTTGTCGCCATACATCGGCGTCGTTGCTGATTCAGGAGAACGCCGACCCTTCCGTGCGCCGCGATCTCGAACGCTACTTCGACACGATCGCACCCGAAGACGCGCAGCGTTACGAACACGACACCGAAGGGCTCGATGACATGCCGGCTCATCTGCGCACCGCATTGACGCAAGTGCAATTGTCGATTCCGATCGAACGCGGTGCGCTGGTACTCGGGACGTGGCAGGGCATCTATCTGTTCGAGCACCGCAGCGCACCGCATGATCGCGACATCGTCATGCACGTGATAGGCGATTAGCTCGTCTTTATCGTCTTCATCATGAAGGGAGGCGGCATGCCGTCGATCGTGCGCTACGCTACGCTATCGCGGTCACGGCAAACCGCATGTGCCGCCCCCCCCGTCACCATCCAAATCAAACCAACTCGAGCGCGCCCGTTAAGTCGCCGGGCGGCGTGTCACCGCGCGCGGCGAATGCATCGTTGCGGGCCGTTACGCCATCGAGCGGCTTCAAACCATGTACGCGATCGATGAAGCGCAGGATCGAGTTCGTGTCGTAGAAGGTCGAATCGACGAACCCCTTTTTCGCGAACGGCGCGATCACGAGTGCGGGAATGCGCGAGCCGGGCCCCCAGCGGTCGCCTGTCGGCGGCGCGACCGGGTCCCACCACCCGCCGTTTTCATCGTGAGTCATGACGATCACCGTATTGGCCCATTGCGGCCCATTGCGAATGTGATCGATGACCGTGGCGATGTGCCGATCGCCCGATTCGATGTCGGCATAGCCCGCGTGCATGTTCAAATCGCCCTGTGGCTTATAGAACGTGACGGTGGGCAGGCGGCCGGCATCGATATCGGCGATGAAACGGTTCGTCGTTGCGTCGCTGCCGAGCCCCGCGTCGCGCAGGTGCCGCTCGCGCGCCGCGGTACCGGGTGCGTACCGGCTGAAGTAGTTGAAAGGCTGGTGATGATATTGGAAGTTCGGCGATGCCTCGCGAATGCGATGTTCGAGCGCATAGCGCCAAGCGCCGCTGTACCAGGCCCAATCGATGCCTTTCTCCGAAAGACGATCGCCGATCGTGGCGTAGGCTTGCGGCGGCAAGACTTGCGGATTGGAAGGATCGGCGAAGGCCGCGTCGCCGCCCGGTGCCGGAGGGACGAAGCTGGGCTGATAGGGTGGGGCCATCGTATTGACGGCGAATCCGTCGGGCGTGAAGCAGCCGTCGCGAACGAACTTCGGCGCGGCGTCGAGGGCGGACGGTGTGTTATCGGCGGCCAGCTTGAGCCGCGTGCCGCGTGGGTCGTCGCCTTCGACGACCGAGGCCAAATGGCTCGCGGGGCTCGTGGCAATGTTCGGATAGAACGGTGCTTGCGCTGAAATCAAGAAGATGTGATTGAGCCAAGAGCCGCCGAATGCGGCCATGAAAAAGTTGTCGCACAGCGTGTATTGACGCGCGATATTCCAGAGCCTGAGCGTCTGCGCCGAGTTATGGTAATGGCCCATCACGAGCGCGCCCGAATCGCCCCATGCGACGAATTGATCGTTACGCCCCCCGTTGATTTGCATCTGGTTTTGATAAAAGCGGTGACACAAGTCGCGCGTAATGACGGCATTGGGCAGCGGCTTGCCATGCGCATCCGGTACGACAAACGGGCGATTCGGCAACCGCAGGATGTCTTCTTGGCCAATCATGTAGCGCGTCATGCCCACTTGCTGCGCTTGCGGCACCACGCCGCCCCAGATCGGCGGCAGGTAGGGCAGCGGCGTTTTGCCGTCGCGGTCCAACTGCGGGGGCGCTTGCCTGGCGGCGATATCCATCGACTGGCGCACGCCGGGAAAATGCCCGTAGAGATTCGCGAAACTACGATTTTCCGCGTAAATCACGACGATGTGCCGCACGCGCGCGCGCAAGGCCGCGTCGAGTTCGTCGTCGGCCGCCGTTCGCGCAACGGTGCCGTCGCGCTGCACGGCGTAGGACGGTGCCGTGGTGCAGGCGGGCAATGCAAGGCCCATGCCCACGGCCGCGAGGCCGCCAAGCAAGCGGCGGCGCTCGGGGTTCTCCGGCTCGTCCGTATCGCTCGATTGCGGTTCGTCATGATGCGGCACCTTCGGGGATTCGTTTCGCATTGGCTTCGTCTCCGTCGATTATTGCGCGGCGCGCGAGGACACACGTGCGCTGGTTGCCGGGGAACGCGGTTGCGCGGCCCTCGTTTTGCGCGGGCAAGGGTACGCCGTACCGATGGCGCGCGATAGCTGTGGATAGGTATAGGTCGACATAACCCTTCGCGAGCCAAGCAGCATGATAAGCGAGCCTTAAGGAAGGCTTTGAGATAATGCGACGCATTCGCAGCTGCCTGCATTTTTCTGGAGAACGAGGCATGACAGTACGCACCACGATGGCCGTGCGCCATGACAACGAGGCATGGCTGAGCAAAGTGCCGCAGGCCACGGCCGTGTTTTGGATCGTGAAGATATTGGCGACGACGGTGGGAGAAACGGGCGGCGACGCGCTTTCAATGACATTGAAGCTCGGCTACGCGATTGCGACGGCGATCTTCCTCGTATTCTTCATCGTCACGCTGGCCATTCAAGTTCGCTCGCGCAGCTACCATCCCGCCGCATATTGGGCCGTCGTCGTGGCGACGACCACCGTCGGCACGACCACATCGGATTTTCTCGATCGAACCGCCGGCCTCGGCTACATCTTGTCGTCGGCCCTGTTGCTACTCGGTGTATTGATCGTGCTTGCATTGTGGCGTGCTAGCGCCGGCAAGATCGAATACGACCGCATCGTCAAGCCGCGCGACGAGGTGTTCTATTGGGTCACGATCCTCGTGTCGAATACGCTCGGCACGGCGCTCGGCGATTTCGCGGCCGATGATCTGGGCCTTGGCTTCGAGCACGGCGCGTTGGTGTTCGCAGGCTTGCTGATCATCGTCGCGCTGGTGTGGCGCTTATCGCGGCGGGTGCCGATCGGCGTGTTGTTTTGGGCCGCGTATGTATTGACGCGTCCGCTCGGTGCCACGCTCGGCGATACGTTGACGAAGCCGATTGTCGAAGGAGGGCTCGACCTGAACCGGATCTCGGCTTCGCTGGCGATTCTCGCGGCCATGGTGGCGGTGGTGGTCGCGCAGCATTTTTGGCTAGGCGGTGCGCGGCGCGAGGCGGGATCTTCGTCGGAGTAAGTGCGGCGCGAAAGCCGTCGGCGCGGGCACGTGGGCCGCAGTGGCGCGTCGGCATGCCCGCCGCCATCCGCATCGTCCGTCAGCGCGCTCGCTTGCTGCCGCTTGGCCGGGTTGTCTTCTTCTGTGCCGCGGTTTTCGTCTGCGTTTGCTTGCGAGCCGCCCGCGGTTGTGCCGGCGCCGATGTTGGCGCGGCGGCGGCCGTCTTCTTGGCGGCCGTTTTCGCACGCGCCTTCGGCTCACGCGAGAGCGACGAAAATTCCGCGTGGCCGTCGTCGAAGAGCGGCAATGTGCCCACGGCGATCACTTCCGCCGGCCCCGGCCCGACGTTCACTACGCGGTGCCGGTGCTGCGCATCGAAATGCAGCGAATCGCCCGCCGTCAATTCGTAATTCTTCCTGCGCACCGTATAGCGCACTCTGCCCGATAGGACGTAGACGAATTCGTCACCGCCGTGCGCGACCCATTCGGAAGTGTAGCCTTCCATCATTTGTACTTTGACGGCGTTGAGCATGCTGCCGTCGAAGGTTGTCGAAAGCCGCTCGTACTTTTGCCGCATCGGGCCGACTTGATACGATTCGCGCCGCCCTTCATGCGAATCGGGCTGTGCCTGGCGGGGATGCTCGAGCAGTGTGCCGAGCGGGACCTGCAGCGCTTTGGCGACGTTGACGAGCGACGAGATCGAAATGCCCGTCAAGTTGCGCTCGACTTGCGACAAGAACCCCACCGATAAGCTCGATGCCGTTGCCACTTCGAGCAGCGTCATCTTCGATTCCCGACGCAACCGCCGAATGCGTTGGCCGATGTGATTGATATCCGAATCCATGAATCCTCTTAGCGATCGCCGTAAGCCGTCGATCCGCCATTCGTGAGCGTTACGACAGACCGGCCGCGCACCAGCGCGGATCGCGCGTTCGGCTGCCCGGCGGCAACTTCGGCGCATTGTACCGCGCTGTTCCGGCGCTCGAATCGGCGCGGCAACTCAGTTTTTTAGTGCCATCAAAATTTTAGCTTGACGTAAATTTCGACCGGCGATAGTTTTCACGACGGGGCAGCCGGCAGCGCTGCGGGCATTGACCGACGGAGCCAATCCGATGATCGATCGACTTCAATACAATTTTTCCGATCTTCCGTCCTACGAACCTTCGGTAGCGGATACGCAGGCGCGGCTTGGCGCGTTTCTAGCGCGTCAAGAACTCGATGCGCTCATCGTTACGTCGCAAGACGAATTCCTCACCGAATACGTCCCTCGCCAAAACAGTCAGCGTTTCGCGCTGTCGGGCTTCGACGGATCGGCCGGATCGGGCATCTTCTTGAGCGAAGCGGCGGCGGCTCGCATCGGCGTGCCGCGCTTCGTGCTGTTCGTCGACGGCCGCTACCACCTGCAAGCCGAAGCGCAATGCGACAAGGCGCTCGTGCAACTGGAAAAGCTCGAGCTGGGATTGCCGATCTGGGCTGCGCTTGCGAGCTGGCTGGCGACGCATGCCGATGTGCTGCGCGCGATCGGCTACGACGCGCTGCGCATCAGCGTTGCTCAACGCGATCGCCTGTTCGACGATACGCGGCAGCGCGCGCTGCGCTGGACGGCATTCACGGCTCGCGAGGTCGATCGCGTGATCGCGTTGCCGGGCTGGCAGGTGGAGCGGCCCATTTTTCAGCTAGCCGAGTCGATGACGGGCACTTCGGTGGTGAGCAACATCGCCGCATTGAACGATCGGCTGCACGCGCATCTGGGCAGCGCCGACGCTCGCGCTTGTTGGCTGACGTGCGCCGCCGACGATATCGGCTATCTGCTCAACAGCCGCGGCTACCACGTGCCGAACGCATCGTCGCACTTGGGGTATTTGTTCGTCATCGGCGATGAAGCGGCGTTGTATTTGCCCGAGGGGTGCGACCGGTGTGCGGTACGACTCGATGCGCATCCGAAGCTGAAAGTGTTTCGCAATGACTTGGCTGCGCTCGGCCGATTCCTTGCGTTGTTCGATGTCGATCATGTGTGCTACGGCGCCGACTCGGTCAATTGCGCGATGGCCGATGCGCTGGGCCGCGTGTGGCCGCACGCACCACACTCGCACTTTAGCCCCGTCGAATCGATGCGCGCGACGAAAACGCCTGAAGTGCTCGCGCAATTTCGCGATGCCTTCTCGCGCAGCAGCGCCGCGATCGCTGAAACGATGCGTTGGGCGAAGTACGGTGACGGCACGCCGGGGCAACGGCATTCCGAGTACGACGTCGCGCGCAGAATCAACGACGCCTATGCCGCGCGCGGTGCCGTGGGACTCTCATTTACGACGATCTCCGCGCACGGCCCGAATAGCGCATTGGCGCACTATGCGGCGGCAAGTCCCGACATCTCGCTCGAGGACGGCGAGCTCTTTCTGCTGGACAGCGGCGCCTATTACGAAGGGGGATTCGCAACGGATTGCACGCGTGTCGTGCTGCGTAAGACGAAAACCGAAACGCACGCTCAGCCGTGGCAGCGCGAGATCTACACCACCGCGCTCAAGGCCTGCATCAAGGGGCTTATCACCCATTTCCCGGCGGATCTGACGGGCGAGGAAGTCGATCAGACTGTGCGCGACGTCTGCCGCGAGCGGGGCTACGACTTCAATCACGGCACGGGGCACGGGATCGGCATCCACGTTCACGAAAGCGGCGTGCGTTTCGCGCCGGGCTCGAAATACGGCTTAGTGCCGAACGCCGTCATCTCGGTCGAACCGGGTATTTACTTGAGCGGCAAGGGCGGCGTTCGAATCGAAAACGTTGCCGTCCTTCATCCGAGCGCGAGGGAACCGGGCAAAGTCGAACTCGAAAATCTCGTGGCGGTAGGGTACGACTGGGATCTGATCGACATCGAGATGCTCGACGATACGGAACGTGCGTACTTGCGCGACTACGAGCGCCACTGCGCGGAACAGGGCAATAGCGTGACGGCTTGCCCGCTGCTGTAAAAGCTGTGAGCGCGGAGAAAGCGCGATGGCAACACGCCATGCCGACGCCATGAGGCTCAAGCATGCGAGCGAGGGGCGAACGTCCGAGCGTT
>JBQCDS010000141.1:0-4641 GCA_051961035.1 Trinickia sp.
AGATCGCGCGCGTTTCGAAGGTGTTCTCCTTGCCCGGCTCGCTCAGATAAGTTTTCCGGAACGCATCGCCGACCACCGACATATTCATGATCGCGCTGTCGTAGAAGTTGCCCGACAGCACGATAAAGCCCGCGCCATGCTTCAAGGGTTCGGCGTACGAACGAATGACGTCGCCATCCGCATCCGGTGCTTGCTCGACGATTTCGCCAATCGTGCGGCCCGATACCGTCAGACATTCGCCGTGCACCAAGCCGGCTTGCGCAAGCTGCCGCAGCACGGCCGGCACGCCGCCCGCGCGATGGAAACTCTCCCCAAGATACTCGCCGGCCGGCATGCAGTTCGCGAGCAACGGCACATCGGCGCCAAGGTGCTGCCAATCGTCGAGCGATAGCTCGACGCCGATATGACGTGCGATCGCAATCAAGTGCGGCGGACAGTTCGTCGACGCCCCGAGCGCAGATGCAACGACGATCGCATTCTCGAATGCCGCGCGCGTCAGGATATGAGAAGGCCGTACGTCGTCGCGCACGAGATCGACGATACGCTTGCCCGTGACGTAGGCCATCTGCCCGCGTTCGCGATACGCGGCGGGAATGGAGGCGCAGCCGGGCAGCGACATGCCGAGCGCTTCGGCCAGGCTGTTCATCGACAGCGCCGTGCCCATCGTATTGCAATGGCCGATCGAGGGCGATGCCGCCGCCGTCAGCCGCATGAAGCCTTCGTAGTCGATGTCGCCGGCCGCGAGCAAATTGCGCGCGTACCAGATGACAGTGCCGGAGCCCACGCGCTTGCCCTCGAACCAGCCATCGAGCATCGGGCCACCCGATAGAACGATGGCGGGCAGATCGACCGTGGCGGCCGCCATGAGACACGCGGGCGTGGTCTTGTCGCAGCCCGTCGTCAGCACGACGCCGTCGAGCGGGTAGCCGTGCAAAATTTCCACGAGGCCGAGGTAGGCGAGATTGCGGTCGAGCGCAGCGGTCGGCCGGCGGCTTTGCTCGGCGAGCGGATGAACGGGAAACTCCATCGGAATACCGCCCGCATCGCGGATGCCGGCCTTCGTGCGCGCCGCCAACTCGATGTGATGGCGATTGCACGGCGCGAGATCGCTGCCCGTCTGCGCGATACCGATGATCGGCCGGCCTGATTGCAGCTCCTCGCGCGTGAGGCCGTAGTTCATGAAGCGCTCGACGTATAGCGCCGTCATATCGGCATGCGACGGATCGTCGAACCAGTTTTGGCTGCGCAGCCTGCGGGGAGTCGGTGACATAAGCGGTTCGGTCTCCTAATCGATCTGATCGTGATCAGCGCGCACGCACAAGGCCACGCGTCAACACGTTCTGCGGCAGGCCCGGCACGGGCGAGCGAAAGGCGAACAAACCGCCCGCCAGTGTTTCTCGCTCGCGCTTGGCCTCGCTCAGCCCTTTTTGCGCCGTCGTCACATAGGCGGTGCGCAAGTCGTCGCCGCCGAACACGAGCTTCGTGATGTTCGAGCAAGGAAACGCGACGGTGTCGATTTGCTTGCCTTCCGGCGAATAACGTTCGATACATCCGCCGGTATACAGCGCGACCCACAGGCAGCCCTGTGCATCGACGGCCATGCCGTCGGGGAACGCCGTGCCTTGCACTTTGATGAAGGGGCGCTTGTTCGTCAACGCGCCATGCTCATCGGCATCGAACGCGTAGATCGTTTGTCCGTGCGTATCCGTGACGTAGAGCGTACGCCGATCCGGGCTCATCGCGGGGCCGTTGGCAATGTCGTAGCCGTCGTCGCGCCGCTCGATCTTGCCGTCGTCGCCCACGCGGTAGAGCGCGCCCGTCGGCTCGCTTTCGTCATCGTCCATCGTGCCGAACCACAAGTAGCCCTGGGGGTCGGCAAAGCCGTCGTTCAACCGGTTGCTGGGTCGGTCTTGCTCGGCGTCGGCGAGTTTGTCGAAGGTGCCCGTGCGCGGGTCGAACCGATAAAGCCCCTTGCGCAGGCCGCACACAAAGGCGCCGTCGGACGCCGGGATGATGAAGCACGCCTCGCTCGGCGCGGGCCAGGTCATCGTCTCGCGCGTCTCGGTCGCATAGCAATGCACGTGCTTGCGCTTGATGTCGACAAAATAAACGGCTTTATCGCTTTTGCTCCACACAGGCCCCTCGCCTAGCTCGGCGCCCAAGGGCCAGATGCATTCGGGTGAAATCATGACGAAGCTCCATACCATCCCGCATCGACGAAGTACTCGCGTCCCGAGCATCGCGAGCCGTCGTCCGAGGCAAGAAACAAAATCATTCGCGCGACGTGCTCGGGCTCGACCCGCTCGGGCAGGCATTGGTCGGCAACGAGCTTCGCCTCGCTCTCGGGCGATTGCCACAGCTTCATCTGCCTCGGCGTGCGCACGGCGCCTGGGATGACCGCATTCACGCGAATACCGAAGGGGCCGAGCTCGCGCGCCAGCCCGCGCGTCATTCCTTCGATGCCGGCTTTGGCCGTCATGTAGATGGAAAGGCTGGGCAGCGCGCAATGCCACGAAATCGAGCCGAGGTTCAGAATGACTCCCTTGCCCGCAGCCTTCATGCCGGAAGCTGCGCTCTGCGCGCAGAAAAATTGGTGCCGCAAGTTCACGGCAATGCGTTCGTCCCAGTAGGCCGGCGTAATCGAGCCGAAAGCATGGCGATCATCGTTGGCCGCGTTGTTCACGAGGATGTCGATGGTGCCCGCTTCGGCACAAATCGCAGCGAAAACTTGCTCGATGGCGTCGGTATCGCGCAAGTCGCAGTGGCGAAACGAAGGTGAGTACTTGCACTCGCTCAGGCGCGCGGCCAATGCATCCGCATCCGCATCGGCGACATCGAGGAAATACACGCGCGCACCTTGCGCGGCGAACGCTTCGACGATTGCGGCGCCGATGCCGCTTGCACCGCCCGTGACGACGACGGTCTGGTCGACCAAGCTCGGATAAATGGCGTACGACATGCACAGTCCCAGGTATGAAGAAAATGCCGGCCGCGTGCATCGGCGATGCGCGATGCGGCGGGCCGGGTTTCGCAATTCGCTCAGCGCCGATTCGCGCGCGAAACGACGTCGATCCAGACGGCCAGAACAAGAATCGCGCCTTTGGCGATCATTTGCCAATAGGCATCGACATCGAGCATCGACATGCCGTTGTCGAGGCTTGCCATGACGAGCGCGCCGATCAGCGCGCCGTAGACAGTGCCCGACCCGCCGCGCATCGACGTGCCGCCGATGAAGCAGGCGGCAATTGCATCGAGTTCGCCCATGTTGCCCGCCGACGGCGAGCCGGCCGCCAGCCGCGCCGTGTTGACGATGCCGGCGAATGCGCACATGAGGCCCATGAGCGCGAAGATCGCGAGCTTGACGCGGTTCGTATCCACGCCCGACAAGCGCGTGGCTTCGAGGTTCGATCCGACGGAATAGATGCGCCGGCCGAACACGGTTTGCTTCGCCACCCACGTGAAGATGCCGAGCATGAGCAGTACGAGCAGGACGGGCACGGGGATGCCGCCGTAATCGTCGAGTGTCGCAACGAACGCGAATATGATGGCGCCCGCGCCGACGATCTTCGCGATGTCTTGCCAAAGCGGTGGCACGGGCAACGCGTACCGGCGGCGATTGGCGCGCGCGCGCACCGTCACGAACGCGAGCACGGCGAACAGCAGCAGGGCCAGGGCGTTGCCGGCCAGGCGCGGCAAATAGCCTTGGCCCAGGAAGACGAAGCGATCCGAAACGGGGGCGATCGTCGAGCCGCCCGTGATGCCGAGCAAGATGCCCCGGTAGGCGAGCATGCCGCCGAGGCCGACGATGAACGACGGCACGCGCCGGTACGTCGAGAGCCATCCATTGAAGAGTCCGGCCGCCAAGCCGAGCACGAGCACGACGGGAATCGTCGCCTCGATCGGCCAGTTGCGGTTCGCGTCGAGAATCGCGGCGATGCCGCCGAGCAGCCCGAGCAGGGAGCCGACCGACAAATCGATTTCGCCGGCGATGATGACGAACACCATGCCGCAGGCGAGCATGCCGCTGATGGCCATCTGCCGCAGCAGATTCGACAGGTTGCGTGGCGTGGCGAACGCGCCGTGCGTGAGGACGGCGAAGAACAGCCAAATGAGCGCCACCGCGATCAGCAGCGCGAGGATTTTGTAACGCGCGAACCATTGGCGGATGCGATCGGCGCCGGCCGGGCCGGCGGCCGCGCGGGCGGAGGAGAGGTCCGGTGTCATGCGGTTTCGGTCTCGTTGGAAGGAGCGGCCGCGGCGGGGGCCCGGCGTGCGGGTTCGATGGCGGCCGTGAGAATGGCCTCTTGCGTGAGGCCGTCGTTCGGGAAATTGCCGCGCAGCTCGCCTTCGCCCATGACGAGCACGCGATCGGATAATCCGAGCACCTCGGGCAGCTCGGACGAGACGACGACGATCGCCATGCCTTGTTTGGCCAGCGCGAAGATCAGTTTGTAGATCTCGTACTTCGCGCCGACATCGACGCCGCGCGTGGGCTCGTCGAGGATCAGCACCTTGGGCTCGGTCAGCAGCACGCGTTCGAGCACGGCCTTTTGCTATTGCCGCCCGACAGATTGGCGATCGGCAGGAACGGATGCGCCGCGCGGACGGAGAGCCGTCTCATCGACTTGTGAATCGTGTCGA
>JBQCDS010000142.1:0-5445 GCA_051961035.1 Trinickia sp.
CATCACGATCTGCGTGCCTCCTTGAGCGGGTGGGTTCTTTCGACCGGTCGACTCATCGTCTTCCGAACATGGCGGCAAGTATCGCGAGCGCGGCGTGCGAATGCTATCGATGAAGTATGTCGAGAAATGTCAGCGCCGATCGAACCGGCGCGCCGCTCGTTGGCCGCCGCAGGACTCAGGCGATAGCGGTTTGCAGCGGTAGGCGCACGCGCGCCTCGAGGCCGCCGCCTTCTCGTGCGAGAAACGTGATGGTGCCGCCATGCGAGCGCGCGATCCGCTCGACGATGGCGAGCCCCAGGCCCGTGCCGGCCGCTTGCCGGCTGGCGTTTTCGCCGCGCGCGAATGGCGCTTTGAGGCGTTCCATTTCGTCCGCGGTCAGGCCCTTGCCGCGATCGCAAACGGCAATGTAAGCATTGCCCTCGGCGGACCAAGTACGGACTGCCAATCCGTTGTGGCCGTAATTCACTGCGTTTTGCATGAGATTCATCAGCAAACGCATGACGCTCGTGGGACGGAAACGAAAAGGCGGCACATCGCCGAGTGTCAGCTCGAATTCATGCCCGAGCCCTGCGAAATCCGCTGCGATCCGACTCAACAACTCGTTGATGTCGCCCACTTGCGCTCGCTCGCGTTCGCCGCTGCCGGCGTAATCCATGAATTGCTGAACGATGGCATCGATCCGCTCGAGATAGCTTTCGGCCGACGCTGCCAAAGCACGATCTTTTTCCGATGGAATCGCGAGCGCAAGCGCGAGTCGCAGCTTGGTAAGCGGCGTGCGAATGTCGTGAGAAACGCCGGCAAGCATCAGCGAGCGCGTGGTTTCCGCATGATTCAGCGCATCGGCCATTTCGTTGAAGGCACGGCTGACGTCCGCCACTTCGGTGGGGCCCGAGACCGATAGCGCCGGAGGCGACGCGCCCGCGCTGATCGCACGCGCGGCTTGCGCCAGATGCCGCAACGGCCGGTTGATATGCAACTGAATCAGATAGCCCACCAGCGCGGCGGCGAACGCGAGGCCCATCGATAGGGCAACGGCCGCTGTAAGGGGATCGCCCTCGCGCACATCGGCGCCGATGGCCGGGGCGATCCAATACGGCTCACCCGCGATATGAATCCGGATCCAAGGCGTTTGCCCGTGTGCGCTCTGCCAGAGCACGAGCGTATCGGCGGGAATGGTTCGGCGCAGCGTCCGCGCAAAGACATCGCGCTGATACGTGCGAAAGAAATGGATAAGATCGGGGGGCATGGCCACGACCGCATCGGCGGGCGGATGCGGCTTGGCGCCGATTCGTGCCACCACCGCCCGGCCTTCGTTCGAAGGCAACGCCGCAAGGGCTTTATCGAGTGTCTGTACGTACTGCGCGAATACGATCGCCGCGTGCTCCACGCGGGGGCGTTGAATGTAATAGATCAGCACTGCCAGTGAGCCGGCTTGCGTCGACAACACGAGTGCGACAAGCAACGCGATGTTCCGTGCCAGCAGGGAACGGGGCGCGAGCGATCGGGTCATCGCTCGACATCCGCGACCAGCATGTAGCCCATTCCCCAAACCGTCTTGATGAAGCGCGGCTTTGACGGATCGGCCTCCACTACTTGCCTGAGCCGCAGGATTTGTACGTCGATGCTGCGATCAAGCGCCTCGTGCTCGCGCCCGCGCGCCCGGGCCAAGAGATTTTCCCGGCTCACGGGACGATTCGGCGACGAGCCGAGGGCATGCAGCAGCCGCATTTGCGCGGAGTTCAACTCGACGGGCTCCGCGGCGCGCGTGAGCGTTTGCTTCGGCACGTCGAAAACAAACTCTCCGAAGCGGAGCAGTTCGGCACTCGACGATGCGCCGCCCGAGGCAATCTTCTGACGCCGGAGCAACGCCCGGATGCGCGCCACGAGTTCATTGGGAAGAAACGGCTTAGGCAGATAGTCGTCGGCTCCGGCCTCCAACCCGACGACACGATCGACCGGGTCGCCCTTCGCGGTCAACATGAGAATCGGCAGCGTGTGGCCTTCCTTGCGCAAGCGCAGACAAACCGACAAGCCGTCCTCCGGCTCCATCATCAAGTCGAGCACGAGCAGATCGTAAGGCTCGCGTTGCAGGTAGCGATCGAGCCGCTTGCTATCGGCCACGCAGCGAACCTGGAAACCCTGGCTCGTGAGAAAACGTTGCTGCATGTTGCGCAAATCCGCGTCGTCATCGAGCAAAATGATTTTGTCGGGCCGATCCATTCTTGTCTCTCCCGCAATCACGCGTTCCACCCGATTGCCCACCGTGATGACCACATCATAGGCGCGGTGCGCATTCAGCGTGACACCGACATCGCACGCTTGCCGAAATAGGCCTCGATCTGCGCAAGCGTCACATAGCCTGCATGCCGCGTATCGATTTCGTCGAAGTGCCGCTTGACCATCGGCATGCCGGCCGCCGCCTGCTGCCGCGTGAGCTTGCCGTCGTGCGTCGTGTTGGCGAGCGCGAAGCGCGCATGCAGCGTTTGCAACCCTTGTTCGAGCCGTTCGGCACGCATCCCGGATGGCGTCGACGGGGCGATGTTTTGCGCCATCGCGGCCGTCGACAGAAAACAAATCGCACACGTCATAAGCAAGCGTTTCATTCAATGACTCTCCATAAGATCGAATCGCTGGTGCCGGTGCACGGTGCTCCGGCTCGAAACAGCGTCATGCGAAATCTTAGGGATACGAGGCGCGACGCGCGATTGAAAACTCATGTCGCCGTATGTCACCGCCGGCGGCACACGCGGTCGTCCAAGCGCGGCGCCGACTCACCATTGGCAACGCTTTAAATGTTTTTTTACGCTGGCTTGCTAGCCGTACAATCCTCCACCGCGCCTGATTCGATTTCCTCCTTGTAGGAGGTCACCATGTCTGCAATCCGCGCCGCCGAACGGCGTGCCATCGCGGCTGCCAGCGTCGTCGGTCTGATCGCTTGCGGCTCGTCCAGTTCGACAACGCCTTCTCTCGCGCTGAACGTCGAATCGCCCGAGTGGCAAGAGCAAATCGTCTATTTCGTGATGACCGATCGCTTCAACGACGGCGATCCATCCAACGACAATCAAGGCGCCGGCGAATTCGATCCGACGAACAACGCCAAATACAGCGGCGGCGATCTACGCGGCATCGAGCAGGAGATCGGCTATATCCAGCAGCTTGGCGCAACGGCGATCTGGTTGACGCCGCCCGTGGCCAACCAATGGTGGGACCCGCTCGTGAATTACGGCGGATATCACGGCTATTGGGCGTCGAACTTCATGGCAGTCGACGCGCACATGGGTTCGCTCGGCGACTATCAGGCGCTTTCCAGCGCGCTGCACAAGGCCGGCATGTATCTGATTCAGGACATCGTGGTGAATCACACCGGTGACTTCTTCTTTTATAACGGCGGTTGGAACCCCAATAACCCCGCCCTGTATTGGACACGCAACTCAGGGTCGGTCCCAATAAAGGCCCCCACGCAGTGGCCGTTAAGCATGGACAACGCGACGGACCCGGCGCAACAGGCAGCAGCGATTTATCACTGGACACCCGACATCAGTAATTTCAGCGACGCAAACCAGGTGCTCAACTACCAACTTTATGGTCTGGACGACCTGAACACAGAGAACCCTACCGTGCGCAACGTCCTGCGCACGTCCTATGGGTACTGGATTTCGGCCGTAGGCGTCGATGCTTACCGCATCGACACTGCGTTCTATGTGCCGCAGGATTTCTTTAGCGACTTCATGTATTCGACCGATTCGACGGCGCCCGGTATCGAGCAGGCTGCCCGCGCCGAAGGGAAACAACATTTTCTCGCGTTCGGCGAAGGTTTCGCCACCGACTTGCCGTACGACGACACGAACTCGACGAAGATCGAGTCGTACATGTCCGATGCGAACGGCAACGACATTCTGCCGGCGATGCTGAACTACCCGCTTTACGGAACGATCGGCGATGTCCTGCACGAGGGGCATCCGACGGCCGAATTGGGGTACCGGATCGCGGACATGATGACGGTGTTCAAGCGTCCCTACCTCATGCCGACGTTCCTCGACAATCACGATGTCGATCGCTTTCTCGCCGTCGGCTCGATCGCGGGCTTGCAACAAGGGCTAGTGCTGATCATGACTTTACCCGGCATCCCTGTCATTTATTACGGCACCGAGCAAGCATTTACCGAACAACGGGGCGCGATGTTCGCCGGCGGCTATGCATCGGGCGGCCAGGATCACTTCGATACGTCGGCCACGCTTTATCGATTCATCGCCCAACTCACTAGCCTGCGCAAGCAGAACCTGGTCTTTTCTCACGGCACGCCGGCGATTCTCGATGAGGACGCAACCGGCCCGGGTGCGTTCGTCTACAAGATGACCTATGGCAGCAGCACGGCGATCGTCGCGCTCAATACTTCGGATAATCAACCCCTTACCCGAACCTTTGCCACGGGTCTTGGCGCCGGAACGCAGCTCCAAAACCGCGTTGCCGCAGGCTCGCCCGCGGCGCCGCTGGTTGTCGCCGCCGATGGAACCGTCACTGCCACGCTGCCGTCGCGAAGCTTCTTCATTTGGCTCGCCGACAGCCATGATTAGCGCAAGGACGCTCCGATCGGCTCAAGTCCCTCCTTCAAGGGCGCGGTCAACGTCTATGATTAAGCTCATCGTCCCGCCGCGGACGGCTGACCTCTTGATCGAAGGAGTGACATCATGAGGCGCTTGTACTTTCTCGTGCCGGATGCAAGCATGGCGCAAGCGATCGTCGATGATTTGCTGCGCGCTCGCATCACCTGGCAGCATATCCACGTCCTCGCGAATCACAACGTCACGCTCGAGAAATTGCCCGAAGCGTCGCTTTTTCAACGCAGCGATGTGATTCACGCGCTGGAACGCGGCGTAGCGCTCGGCGGCGCCACCGGTGCATTTCTCGGCCTCGTTGCGCTTGTATTTCCTCCCGTCGGGCTGACCATCGCCGGCGGCGCCGTCGTCGCGATGACGCTGGCGGGAGCCGGATTCGGCGCCTGGACGGCGACGATGATCGGCGTCGATATACCGAACTCGCGGCTTATCCGCTTTCAAGAAGCCATACGAGAAGGTCAGCTGCTGCTCATGGCCGACGTGCCGGTAGCACGGGAGCAAGAGATCGAGCAGTTGGTGGCGCAGCATTTCCCGCAAGTCGACATGCGCGGCGCCGAACCGACGACACCGATTTTTCCTTGAGGGTGCGAGGGCTGGCGCGCCCATCGCTGCCAACTGGCGGCAGCGCGACGCTCGCCCGCTTCTAAACGCGCTCGAACGTGATGTCCTGTGCGCCTTCCCACAGCACCTTGACGCCAAGCTCGCGCAGCTTTTCCTTGCCTTCGACGATCGTCAGAAAGTGATTGCCCGCAAGCTGCCCCATCTTGCTTGCGAACAAGCACGAACCGTAAGCCAAGATGATTTCCGTCTCGCTGTAACCGCCCGGATA
>JBQCDS010000143.1:0-3507 GCA_051961035.1 Trinickia sp.
GTGAAGCAGGGCCATGACGAGACCAAGGTGCGCAAGGGCATCCTGGTGATCGGCATGCTGTTCGGCCTGGCGGTCTTCGGGGCGACGCAGACCACCGATCCGGTCTGGGCGATCACCTGGATCTCGATCGCGCTGGGCGGCCTGGCCGCAGCGGCACCGGTGGGCTGGTCGCTGCCCTCGCTGATCGCTCCGAAGGGCGGGGTGGGGACGATCGGCGGCATCATGAATTTCGTCAACAACTTGATGGGCGTCGCCGCGCCCGTCGTGACGGGTTTCATCGTCGGTGCAACGAACTCGTTCACCAACGCATTCCTGATCGCGGGCGTCATCCTCGTGATCGGCATCGTCTCTTTCGTGTTCGTCATGGGCCGCATCGAGCCGATCGCGGAACCGGATGCGAGCGTGAGCCAAGGCCGGACGTCCATGGCCTGACGCCTGTTCCGGGCAAGTGCGGCGCCTTTTCGCGGGCCGCGCTTGCTTCGGAATTAGCGATGTGGATAGTTTCAAATTAGTTAGATGTACTAATAAAAGGCGAGCAACGCAAAATATCGGCAGTTCACGTTGACCGAGTACTCGATCTTACGATCGCAGCCGATTCGCAAGCGTCTGTCGTTCGCCTAGCGGCGCTGGGCGAAGCGGCGACGGCATCGCCCCCACGACAACGCCGGCGCGCCTTCCATTCTCAGCTTTCAGGATCTGGCCTGCTCGATGTTGCCCCCGGCTTGGCGGCCCGAGCGCCGGCCTTGTAGATTGCTTACGGTGGCTTCGGTAGCCGCTTATCGCATCGCGATTCTCCCGACGTCATCGTGCTCATAGCGGCATTCGAGTGCGTTGATGCATTGCGGCGCAAGCCTGCATTAGCACGATAGACGCTTGGCCTGTCATTTGCTTTTCGTTGGGAACAAATGGTATATCGGTGGTGTCGATAAAGGCCAAGCGGAATGCATGGAGAGAATGCAATGAGAATGCAAGGCAAGATCGCCCTCGTCACGGGCGCGGGGCAGGGAATCGGTCGCGCGGTCGCCGTGCGTCTGGCGCAAGAGGGCGCGAAAGTCGTTATCAATGATCTTCACGACGATAGTCGCGCCGAGCAAACGCTTGCGGACGTGCGCGCCGCCGGCAGCGACGGTTGTATCGTGGCGGGCGATATCAGCGCAACGGAAGTCAGCCGTCAATTGGTGGCGCAAGGCATCGAAAAGATGGGCAGGCTCGACGTGCTCGTCAACAATGCCGGCGTGGAGCACAACGCAGGATTCCTCGATGTGACGGAAGAAGACTACGACCGCGTACTCGACATCAATTTGAAAGGTGCGTTTTTCATTACGCAAGCATTCGTCAGTCACTTGCGCGACACCCAGCGCGGCGGCCGTATCGTGAACATCAGTTCAGTCCATGAGGAATTGCCTTTTCCTCATTTCACGAGTTACTGCGCGAGCAAAGGCGGCATGAAGATGATGATGCGCAATCTCGCGATCGAACTCGCGCCGCTGGGCATTACCGTCAACAATATCGCACCGGGCGCCATCGGCACGTCGATCAACGATCGCTTGCTGCATAACGCGTCGGAACTCACTGCACTGCTTGGCAACATCCCGCTCAAACGGCTGGGCAAGCCGCTCGACGTAGCGAACGCGGTGTTGTTCCTTGCATCCGACGAAGCGGACTATGTGACGGGCTCGACGCTGTATGTCGACGGCGGCTTACTGTGGAATTACGCTGAGCAATGAGTATGACGATCGCTGCGGACAAAATGCTGGCAGCGGGCGGCGCTGCGCCGGACGTGGGGCACGTGGCATGTGCCGACGTCTTGACGCCTGCCGATCGCTATCAAGAACTATTCGTTGCCGTGCAGACTGCACGCGTGTTCGACGACAGCAAGTCGTTCGTCGATTGCGTACCGCTGCGCGAGCCCGGGGAGATCATGCGGCGTTATCGGGCCGATCATCGGCTGCCGGGTTTCGACTTAAAGAGCTTCGTGCGCCAGCACTTCGTGCACGAGCGCGTCCCGGCCGTGCATTACGTGGCCGATCCGCATCAGACGCTCGCGGCGCACATCGATGGGCTGTGGTCCGTGTTGAGCCGTCAGCCCACCGAACACCCCGCGTTGAGTTCGCTGGTGCCGCTGCCGCACGAGTACGTCGTGCCCGGCGGCCGTTTCAGCGAAATGTATTACTGGGATTCGTATTTCACGATGCTGGGCCTCGCGCAAAGCGGGCGACACGATTTGCTGCGCAGCATGGCGGACAACTTCTCGTTCTTGATCGACCACTACGGACACATTCCGAACGGCAATCGCACGTACTACCTGAGCCGCTCCCAGCCACCCGTGTTCGCGCTCATGGTGGACTTGTTCGAGGCGCACGGCTTGACGCGCGCGATCCGATATCTTCCGCAGTTGAAGCGCGAGCACGCGTATTGGATGGAAGGCGTGGACGGACTCGCCCCCGGCGACGCGGCGCGCCATGTGGTGCGGCTCCCGGATGGAAGCTTCTTGAACCGCTACTGGGATGAACGCGACACCCCGCGTGACGAGGGATATCTGGAAGACGTCGGCACGGCGGCGGGCGGCACGCGCCCGGCAAGCGAGGTCTATCGCGAGTTGCGCGCGGGCGCGGAGTCGGGTTGGGACTTCAGTTCCCGGTGGCTGGCCGATCCGAACGAGCTCTCGACCATCCGCACCACATCGATTCTGCCCATCGATTTGAATAGCTTTCTTTATAAGCTGGAGACCCAGATCGAGAAGCTGGCCCGGGCGCAAGGCGATGTGTCGACGGCCGAAACGTTTCGCGCACATGCCGCGGCGCGGCGCGGTGCGATCGACCGTTACTTATGGAGCGAGAAAGACGGCGCGTTCGTCGATTACGACTGGCAGCTCGGCACGCAACGAGAAGGGCTCAGCGCGGCGCTCGCGGTGCCTTTGTACACGGGGCTTGCGACGCGCGAACAGGCGCACCGCACCGCGCGCGCTTTGGAAGGCCGATTGCTGGCGCCGGGTGGCGTGAGAACGACCGAGCAAGCAAGCCCGCAGCAATGGGATTGCTCGAACGGGTGGGCGCCGCTGCAATGGATGGCGTCGCGCGGATTGATCCGCTACGGGGAGCGCGCGCTGGGGACCGATATCGCGCATCGCTGGCTCGTCACCGTGGCGGCGGTCTACGAACGCGAATGCAAGATGGTTGAAAAATACGCGCTGCATGCCGACATCGACGAGTCGCGAGGCGGTGGCGGCGGCGAGTACCCGCTGCAAGACGGTTTCGGCTGGACTAACGGGGTGGTGCGCAAGCTGCTCGAAGATCACCTGGATCACCACGCTCATCGCAGCCGCGCGGGCGAGCCGCGCCGACACACGGAGGGCGCCCAGACATAAAGGTCGGCATCGACATAAACGTCGGCAGCGACATAAACGTCCGCATCGTTGGTCAAAAATTATGCCTTTTACGCCAGTCTGGTGTATGGATCGGCGATTCACGGCAATTCACTCGTATCATCGGCACCAATTAACGTCGT
>JBQCDS010000144.1:0-2110 GCA_051961035.1 Trinickia sp.
CGATGAGCGCGCGAATGTCTGCGGATACGGTCATGTCTGCTCCGGATGCTTTACGCTTGACGTGCTTTGGGTGTGTTGGGTGCCGGTACGAGCGCTGTTGCCAGAGTGCCTCGCCGAACTCGGCAGAAAAATTCTTGCTAATTCAGTAGTCGATGAGCCGATGCTCGCGCAAATACCCAAGCACGGCTTGTGCTTTTTCGACCGAAGTCCCTTCAATTACGACGTTTCCGCCGCGGCTCTCCGTGGTCGTGGCTGTCAGCATCCGGGCATGCCCCGAACGCTTTTCGGCGGCGACGAGTTTCACCGGCTTACGCTGCGCGGGCGCGAGTTGCCAACCATCGAAGTTCGAATCACGCGCGGCGGCACTACGATGGCGCTCGATCGCACCTTCCACCGAACGCGCGTAGGCGTAGCGCGGCGTGACGGCGGCCTGCGGGTGCACAGCCACGACGGACGGCAACGATGCATCGACGCTGCGGCGAAACCCCTTCGGCAGGAACTGCGTGACGGCAAGGCGGCCGTTTTCCACCGCCAGATCCAGCGCCGAATCGACCAACGGATAGTCGAGCGCATCGGCCAACCGATACGGCAGCATGCCCGTATCGTAAGCACCCTCGGCGCGCGTGCCGGTCAGCACCAGCGGTACGCCGCGCAGACGATCGGCCAGCAGCGCCGCCGCATCGTCGCTGTCGCCGCACGCCAGCACATCGATGCGCGGCGCGCCGAGCGCCAGATAATCGGTCAACGCTAGGTTCGACGCATCCCCCGCGTGCAGCACGTCGAGTGTGGCGCCGTGTTGCTGCGCCAGCGTGCGAGCGATTTCAAGCGCCGCCGCGTCGTTTCGGCTATAGCACGATGCCCCGCTCACGCGATGGCGCCCGACCGAGACGAGAACGGCAATTCGATCCAGCTTCGCTAGTGATTTCATGCCGCCAACCCCTCATGAACGTGGGTGCCGGCCGCCGCCGCGACAGGCGCACGACGGCCTTGCTTCGCTTCGGCTACCGCATTAGTCAATGCTGCGATCGTCGACTTCGCGTCGGCGATGACCGTCAAGTTCGCACGCTTGACGATCGGCGCGCTGGCATCGAGGTTCACCGCGATCACATGGCGGCAATCCTTGATTCCCTGCAAATGCTGAACGGCGCCCGAAATCCCGATCGCGATGTAGACGCTCGCATTGACGGTCTTGCCTGTCGCACCAACTTGCTTGTCGCGCGTGAAATGACCGTTGTCCACAGCGACGCGGCTGGCTCCGATGGCAGCGCCCAAGGCGCGAGCCAATTGCTCGAACGCACCGATATCCGTGACGCCGTTGCCCGCCGAAATAATGAAGTCGGCCTCTTCCAGCGCGACCTGCGCGGCATCGAGTTGGGTCGTGCCGCGATCGCCATATCGGCGCGTATCGGTCGATTCCGTCGTGCTGGAGCCCGCTGGGGGCGCGATGCGCTCGCCGGCGCCGATGAACGGCAACTTCGAGGAGACGACATCCGGATCCAGCAAGATCACGTCAGGCCACGTGCGGGTTGCGAAGGACCGGCCCGCGTCGGCATAGCAACTGACATGCATCGCATCGATTTCGACGACGTGCGTGGCGACGCTCGCCCGCGCTTTGGCGGCGTAGCGGCGCCCTAAGTCGCCGTCTCCCGTCGCGTTGTCGGGCATCAGGACATGGGCCGGCGCGTAGGCAGCCACGCAGTCACGCAACGCGGCGAGCGCTTGATCGGGAGCGAACGCGGGCCGGGCCAACGCCGGCAATTCGATGACTTTATCGGCACCGAGCGCCGCCGCATCGTCGGTCAGTTCCCCGAAAACCAGCAAGACGACTTCCGTTTGCGCATCGGCAACGATGGCGGCGGCGGCGAGCGCTTGCCGCGCATGTTCGTCGAGCGCGCCGCGATCGCTATGCGCCGCGACGAGCAAGGTGCGAATGCCGGCTTCGTAGACGCGCCTGCGCTTCGGGGCATCCGCATGCGCACCGCGCGGCGACACGAACGTCGCGGCATTCGTCGCGCCCGCGGCTTGCACATCGCCCAGCGTAATCCGCTTGAGCCCCGAGGCGGCGACGACGAACGGCCGGCGCGGATCGATTCGTTTGACGTTGTCCATG
>JBQCDS010000145.1:0-6652 GCA_051961035.1 Trinickia sp.
TAAGGGTTTGTGCGCACTAAGCGTCGTCAATTTGTCTATTACCGCCTTAGTTGAACGAAATTCCCGCCGCCTATTTTTGATAACTCATACGAAACCACAATCCACTTGATAAGTCTTTTCTTCTTCCGGCTGCGATGTCAAAAATTTATGATAAAAATGTTTTAAGAATTTTGCTGAACTCCGCTAGCATGAATGTGCGAACGGGCCATCAACGAAGGCGGCAGGGAATTTGTTGCTTGCTGGTCCGGACGCAACCACCCGTAAAAAAACGCCGATCGACATCGGTTGCCAGGCACTGTCCCACTTCGGCACTGCTAGCGTACAACGTTGGCACGCGCCAGGAGGCCTATTCCCGAGCAACTTTGCAACAGTCGACGTTACCCCGGGGTAACAGTGGCCGAAGTGTGTTGGTGCCCCGATCGACCGGCGTTCCGTTTCTGTGGAGGAATCATGCCGTACGTAAAAATGAACCGGAGATCATTCCTCGCCGGGACTGCCTCCGCCCTCACTTGGGCCACGTTTCCTGTTCTGTCGAGAGCGGCCACGACGCCCGTCTTGATCCGCCAGGAATGGCAGCAATTCAAAACAACATCACATTACGCGCCGTTTCTGAATGCCATTCGGACGATGATGGCAAACACGAATGCGAGCGATCCGAATTCGTGGCAGTACTGGGCCAACATCCATTTCAATCACTGCCCGCACATGGTGCCGTATTTTCTCGCATGGCACCGGGGCTATATCTACTACTTCGAGCAACGGATCAGGATGATCTCAGGCGACGCCAATTTCACGTTGCCGTATTGGGATTGGTTTACGAACCCGAATGTGCCCTCGGAGTTCACCGACCCGGCGAGCGGCAATGTGCTCTATTGCCCGCGCGTGAACACCAACGTCTACGCCGCGCTCGATCTGACGCCGTGGAGTTCGTCGATCGTGAACTTTCAGCGTGGAACCGTGAATTCCTTTGAGGCGACTTTCGAGGGGCGGCCTCACAATCCGGTCCACAACATCATCGGCGCTGTGATGAACTCGATGTATTCGCCGCAAGACCCGATCTTTTACCTCCATCACTCCAATATGGACAGGCTATGGCATGCATGGTGCCTGCCGTTCGGTGGCACCATGCCGGCTCCGACAGACCCCTACTGGTCAGGCTCATTCACGTACGCGTCGAACCTGACGATGCTCAAACAGCAGACGTATTCGCCGCGCACGCGTCTGTTCTACGACTATGCGGACACAACGCGCCCCAGCTCGCTGCCTCCGCAGACTCGGGCTGGGCGCATCATCCGCGTGCAAGCTTCGTTGGGCTTCACCAAATCGCGTCCGCCCCTGCGTTCGCTCACGCCGTCCGCGGCGCGTAACACGGAAACGGGGCGCTCGATCGGCGGCGTCAAGTCGCTCGTGCTGGGCGACGCGTCCGTGACGGCGCATATTACGGCCGAAGCGACATCGCTCAAACCGGTGCACGACATCCTTTCCGCGACGGCGGCGCCTCTGCGAGAAGCGGCGCGCGGCAACCACGGCTTGGCGGCGATGCCGCCGGCGATTGCTTCCACGCGGTTCCGCTCGATCAAAGTCGTGTTCGACGGCCTTTCGCTCACGGCAGCGGGCGGCAATGGCGGCTTCTTCTATAACGTCTACCTCAATCTGCCGGACAAGTACGACCCCGACTCGCAAGGCAGCCAGTTATATCTCGGGACGCTGGGCGGAGTCGAAATTGCGGCGGCCGCACACCATGGCATGGTGATGATGGATTATCCGGCGACGGCAGCCTTGCTGAACGCCGCCACGGACGGATCGCGTGACTACTACATTTCGCTGGTTCGCGTGAACGGACCGAATGCACCTACGGGCGCGGTCATTCAGATCAACGAAGTGCGGGTCGAGCTATCGACGGAAGCGCCGTACATCGTGTCGCCGCCCTCTGCGCCGGACCCTAACAACCCTTATTGATGTGCCGACGAGCGGTTCGTGGTGGTGTTGCCCGTGCTATCCGTGAACCGCTCGCCTTTCGCGGCGATGTTTTCTTGCTGCTGCGCATTGCTGTTTGAGGGTCATGGATCCGTTCAGACAGGTTTCAGCTTGCCTCTTTACGGATCGCACGACTACCCGCGTTCGAGCAACGATAGCCCCTTCACTTGCAAAGCAAAAGCAGCCGTGCCTCATCCGTGCAGGCCGGCTTCACCTGCTTTTTCGCGGCAGTTTGCTCCGACTGCGCACGGCTCGCCGCTTCGGCGCGGCGCGCGAAACACGCACGCAAGTGCTGTGCGACCGGCGCATAGTATTGCCATCCCTTTCCGAGATTCGGCAAGTCGAGCTTCACCTGTTTCCATTTCGGATGCCCATACTCTTGCAGACTATCGAAATTCGTACAGAGTGAGTCCGCGAAACGCGTGAGACGCGAGACGGTACCGCGCAAGTTGTAATCGTAAGTGACGAGAAACGCCTTCACCGTCAGCGTCGGCGAATCCTCCTTCAACCAGTTCGGATAGTTGGCAGCGCGAATCGTGGCCGGAAAGTAGGTTTGTTGCGCGCGCACCGATTCCGAGGCGGATGGATTGAACTTCAGCAACTTGATCTGCGAAAGCAGATCGGGCTTCATGTCGGTAAAAAGCTTGGCAGGCTGGCCCGCCACCACGATCGCCACGTCGATCTTGCGCACGATCAACGCCGCAAGCGCATCTTCGTTGCTCAAGTGCGCCGCGTTTTCCTCCGGGATCGGCTCACCGAACATCAGGCGATAAAGCGTCGTTGCCGATTGCGCGGTACCGCTGCCGATGAGACCGACGCTGATTTTCTTGCCCTTGATTTCGTCGATGGTGTTCATCGGCGAATCGCTTCGCACTACGAAGTAAATCTCCTCGTTATAAAGCGGCATGATGAGACGCAACGGTCTAATCGTTGCCTCGGCATCGGGGTTGCCGGCTTTGGCCATGTCGACGAACGCCTGGTAGACATCGGATTGGACCAGGGCCAGCTTGACGCCCTGTTCGTAGCGCATGCGCAGTACATTTTCGGCCGAGCCCTTCGACGGGATGACGTCGAGATCGATGCCGGCCGGGTCGGCCACCCACTTCGCGAGATCGTGTCCGATCTGAATGTACGTGCCGCGCTCGGGACCCGTGACGATTTTGTAGTGAACAGGATCCGCAAACGCGATCGAGGATGCCAGAATGAGCCCGAGCCACCCCGCGAACATTGTCTTCAGCATGGTTGTTCCCCTCTCGTCATGGTCGAACTCGCATCAATGCCCTGCCACATTCGCTCCGGTGGGCACGCTCCCCCCGTTGTTCAGCGGATGCTTCCAGCCGAATTCAACAATCGCGCGGACTGCGGGATCACTGTCATCGCCGGCGCCACCATCGATACCACCGCTGCGGCTCGCAACGCCGGGCTCAGGCGTGGGCGTCTTCGTGAGCCTTCCTGCGGGTGTGTGTGCCTGTGCGGCAATCTGCGGCGCGAAAGCGCCGTGCAACCCGCCTGCGGTTTGCGGTTCATGGCCCGCAAGCGGCACCCAGCCGGAAGCGACGATTGCGCGCTGAAGCAGCGCCTGCGCCTGCGCGCTACCCGCGTCGATCGCAAGCGCATCGTTCGCGGCGACTCGCACGCAATCCCACTTGGCGTCTTTCGCGCAAGATCGGGCCGCGCGTAGTACAGCGTCACGGCGCGATTCCAGCGACGCCAGATCGCCTTGCAGGCGCTGCGCGTCCGCGTTATCGGAGTGCGTTGCGAAAGCGGCATCGAGCGCAGTTCGCGCACCCGACAAGTCATGAGCGGCGAGGCCGACGCGTGCCGCAGCGAGAAGGTCGGTGAAATGGCGGGCGACGACTAAGTTCGGCCGTACAGTAGCGGGCTGTGACGTCCCGGCCTTGCGTGCTGACGTGGCATCGGCCAATGCGCTCACCAACTGACCCGGCCCACGAAGCGCCGACCCGGTAGCACTTTGCGCCGCACTCACATCGCGAGCCGTCGAATTCGAATCACGCTCCATCCATAGCCATAAAACGCCATAAGCCAGTATCGAAACGACACAGAGTGCGCCACCTTTCGTGCGCAATGACTGATGCTTGCTCGAGAGCGAGAGAGGATGATGAATGATCGGCGCAACGTTCGCATCGGGCACGACCCGCTTCGCCGCTTGTAGCATGGACGGGATGAGGTTGGCGGATGTATCCGCCGCGCTGACCATCGGCATTGGCGCCGTTGATGCCGTTGATGCCGTTGATGTCTCAGATGGCCGTATTGGCGGCACGACGCTCGGCTCGAAGTCGGCATCTACTGGATGAAAAACACCGCAGTGGATGCAGAACGAGACAGGCTCATTGAGCACGGCACCGCAGCGCCGGCAGTGCGCAGGGAAACCCGTGGCGAGAGTGGAATGCGTGAACATGCTTTGGCCCCACCTACTATCGTTGTTAGGCAACGCCGTTATGCATGCTCGAGATCGCGGTTGAAGCAGCAGGCGACGGCTGCGGAAACCACGATCCACAAGCGCTCAAAAGTGACCGGCCGCCCTACATAGGAGCAGCCGCTTTCAACAATAGGTGAGCCTCGTGATAAACGTCAATGAACATCGTTACCTACTTGGGGCATCAGTCCGACGCGGCCTCGTTTCGCAGCCAACACGTGAACACTTGCAGAACGCCCGGACCGAACGACATCGGGGCGGGGAAAATGCTAGCCTGGCGGTGACGAGCGCCCGCCCCTGGAATGAAAGTCATGAATCTTCCCTTCTACACGATAGGCCACTCGACCAGGACCATCGAAGAGTTCGTTTCGGTCTTGAAGTCGGGGCCGGTCGAGATCGTCGTGGATATTCGAACGATTCCGAGGTCTCGAACGAATCCCCAGTTCAACGAAGATTTGCTACCCGTCAATATCGCGCCATATGGCATCGCCTACATTCGAATCGCAGCATTGGGCGGGCTGCGCGGCAAGGCCAAAGATGTTCCTCCACAGGTGAACGGCTTGTGGCAGAACGCCAGCTTCCATAACTATGCCGACTATGCGCTCTCCCCTGCTTTCCACAGCGGGCTCACGCAACTCATCGAACTCGGACGCAAACGTCGTTGCGCCATCATGTGCTCGGAAGCCGTTTGGTGGCGCTGTCATCGACGCATCGTTTCTGATTACCTGCTGGCACGTGGTGAAACCGTGTTCCATTTGATGGGAAGCGAACGCTTGGAACAAGCGCGCCTGACGCCGGGTGCGTCGATCAGCGCGCCCGGCGTCGTTCGCTATCCTGCCCAGCCGGCCCAATCGCAAAGCGAATAGAACGCTGCCCGGATACATCCCCGTCTCGCCCCCAACTTGCGATACGTGCATGAGGGCTTAGCGCTTTGCGCAACGTTTCCCGGGCGGCGCCTGAACGCAATCGCCCCTTCACCTCGATCGGTCTGCATTGTTCCGATCGAAGCGAAGGGGCGCATAGCGACAGACGAGGCGTGTCAGTGTTCGGCGAGCGGCCCGCGCGACGTCTCGCGACTCGCCAGCATGGCCAGCAGCGCGACACAAGCGGCGCCCACCAGGTACCAAGCCGGCGCCAGCTTGTTACCGGTCGCGTGGATAAGCCATGTCGCAACAAACGGCGCAGTGCCACCAAACAGGGCGTTTGCTGCATTGAAACAGAACGCGAAACCACTGTAGCGTACGCGCGTCGGAAAGATCTCCGACAGGAAGCAAGGCAGCGTGCCATCGTTCATCGTCAACAGCGCACCGAATGCGATCTGAATCATCACAATCGTTGCAAAGCTGGCGCCAACGAGCCCCTTGAACAGCGGCACAGTGAGCAGCGCAAACAGGATCGAAGCGCCGATCAGCATCGTCTTCCGGCCGAAACGATCCGACAGGGCTCCCATGATAAAGATGAAGCCGATATAGGCGGCAAGGGAAATCGTGGCGGCAACGAACGAGGCGGTTTCGCCCATGCCCATCTCGGTCGACAGATACGTCGGCATGTAGCTCAGCACCAGATAGAACGCCACCGCGTTTAGGCACGTCACGCCGAACGCAATCAGCATTTTGCCGCCATGCGTGCTCAGCAATTCAGTCACGGGTGCCCGCGCAACATGATGCGCCGTCTCGAGCGCCTTGAACTTCGGAGTGTCTGCCAGACGCACTCGGATATAGCGGCCGATCAGACCAAATGGCGCGGCAAGCAGGAACGGCAGGCGCCAACCGAAGGACTGAAGCTGCTCGGCCGTGAGTACCGCGTGCATGATCGCCACAAAGACCGATCCGAACAACAAGCCAGCGGCCGTGCTCGCCGGCACGATGCTGGTATAGATGCCGCGCTTTCCTTCCGGCGCATATTCGGCGAGAAAGGCCGACGCGCCCGCGTATTCGCCAGAAGCCGAGAAGCCCTGAATGAGACGAACCAGCAGTAGCAATATCGGCGCAAGCATGCCCACCTGCGCGTAGGTTGGCAGGAATGCGATCACGAATGTGGAAGCCGACATGATCAGAATGGACAGCGATAGTGCAGTCCGCCGTCCGATCTTGTCGCCGAAGTGCCCCCAGACGACACCACCAATCGGCCGCACGATGAACGAGATCGCAAATACGGCATAGGCGGCGAGCAGGCCCGCCGCAGCGTTGGTCTTCGGGAAAAAGACCACCGCGATGATCGTCGCCAGATAGCCGTACG
>JBQCDS010000146.1:0-4901 GCA_051961035.1 Trinickia sp.
GTCGAAAATACCCGCTATTTGCGACGCAACCCACATTTCGACGGCAACGAGTGGTCTGTCTTGCTCGGGCTCGCGACCGGCGTGTTCGGCGCGGCTTTATGGGGTGTCTGCGCCCTCGCGCCCGACACGGTGCAGCCAGCGGCGCGCACAGCGGCGGACGCCGCGGCACACGTCGACGCGCGCTGGCATGTGTTCTGGCTACTGAATCTTGGTCTGGCCGTCGGCGCGTCGTGGGTCGGCACGGGCCTGTGGAACGCCGCGTCCAAGCGGATCCCGCTGACGCTTTCCGGCCAGCTGATCGTTTTCGAGACGCTATTCGCCCTGCTCTACGGCTTCATCTACGACGCGCGGTTGCCCCGCCCGCTCGAAGCCGCGGCGATCTTGCTGTTGCTGGCGGGCGTGACCTGGTCGGTACGGCGTCACGACGACGGCGCGGGGCACCCGGCACCGATCGACGGCGCGGCCGCGATGAGCGCGAACCCCTAGACCACCGCTCGCTCCCTCAGCGCGAATCCTTATGCAACCACTTGCGCCCTTCCACCGAACCGGCGCGGCGCGTCTTTTCCACGCGGCGTTGGCGCGCCAGTTTGGGATCGACGATGAGCGGCCGGTAGATCTCCACGCGATCGTGATCGGCAAGCGTCGTGTCGAGCGTCGTCAGCTTACCGAAAATGCCGATCTTGGCCGTGGCCATGTCGATTTCGGGGTGCTTGCGCGCAATCTCGCTGGCGGCCAGCGCGTCGCGCACGGTGGCGCCCGCCGGCAGCGTCAAGGCAATGAGCGTTTGGTCGTCGGCGCGCGCGTAGCAAACTTCGACGTTAAGCGATACCCTCATGGCCGGCCATACCGCTCATCGGCGCGCTTGACGAACGATTCGACGAACGTATTCGCGATGTGGCTGAACACCGGGCCGATAATCTTTTCGAGGATCACGCTCGAAAACTCATAGTGCAGCGCAAACTCGATCTTGCAGGCATCGGTGCGCAGCGGCGTAAAGCGCCAGTAGCCCGTGAACTTGCGGAACGGGCCGTCGGCGAACTCCATGTCGATGCGCGTGGGGCGGTCTTGCGTGTTGTGCGTGGCGAAGTGCTGCTTGATGCCCTTGAAGTTGATGTCGATGCGCGCCTCCATCAGGTGCTCTTCCTGACGGCGTATTTCGACCCCTCCGCACCAAGGCAGGAAGTTGGGGTAGTCGGCCACGTCGGTGACGAGATCGAACATTCGCTCCGCCGAATGGCGGATCAACACGGTTTTTTGAACATCTGCCATAGGAAGCACTGCACGCGGCTGAATAGGGGCGAGCTTGCGGGCTCGACCGGCGCCGCTTTGCTAAAATCGCAATTTTAAACGAGTTGGGCGCCATCCATATTCATGAGCATCATCGAAAACAGGAAAGCCTTCTTCGATTACTTCATCGAGGAACGCTACGAAGCGGGGCTCGTGCTCGAAGGATGGGAAGTCAAGGCACTGCGCGCGGGCCGCGGCCAAATCAAGGAAGGGTACGTGATCATCCGTGACGCGGAGCTATTTCTGATCGGCGCGCACATCAGCCCGCTGCCCGAGGCATCGACGCACATCAAGCCCGACCCGGTGCGCACACGCAAGCTGCTTTTGCACGGCGACGAAATCAAGAAGCTGATCGGCAAGGTCGAGCAGCGCGGCTACACGCTCGTGCCGCTGAACTTCCACTACAAGGGCGGCCGCGTGAAATGCGAAATCGGGCTCGCCAAGGGCAAGAAGATGCACGACAAGCGCGAGACCGAAAAGAAGCGCGATTGGGAGCGCGAGAAGGCGCGCATCATGCGCTCGGCAACCTGACCTGCGCCGCCGGCTCTCGGCGGCACCCCGCAGTGTGCTGGGAAGGCCCGCTGGCTAAACGGCGGGCCTTTTTTAAACGGCGGGCCTTTTTATTTCGAGACAAAGCCCGCGCTGTCGATCTAACGTGCGTCCGTCGGCCTACCGGAGCGCGTCAATCGGTCGCGGCCTTCCACGGCGGATTAGCGCCCCTCCGCTGCCGTGGCGCTCTTGCCTCGATTGACGATCGCCAATGCCGAAGCCACCATCGAACCCAAATCCGAGAGGTTGCCCGGCACGATCAACGTATTGCCGGTCTTGGCCAGATTGCCGAAAGCGCTCACGTACTGTTCGGCCACCTTGAGATTGACGGCGTCCATGCCGCCCGTCGATTGAATCGCCTGCGCAATTTTTTGGATCGCCTGGGCGTTGGCTTCGGCCACCGCTAATATCGCAGCGGCCTGCCCTTGCGCCTGGTTGATCTCCGCTTTCTTCTCGCCTTCGGATTTTTGGATGGCTGCTTCGCGCCCACCCGACGCGATGTTGATTTGCTCCTGCTTGCGCCCTTCCGACGCCGCGATCAGCGCGCGCTTTTCCCGCTCGGCCGTGATCTGCGCCTGCATCGCATGCAAGATCTCCTTGGGCGGCGTCAAATCCTTGATTTCGTAGCGCAGCACTTTCACGCCCCAGTTCGACGAGGCCGAGTCGAGCGCGGATACCACGCTGTGGTTGATCAGATCGCGCTCTTCGAAAGTCTTGTCGAGCTCGAGCTTGCCGATGACGGAGCGCAGCGTCGTTTGCGACAGCTGCGTGATCGCCTGCACATAGTTGCTCGAGCCGTACGAAGCCTTCATCGCATCGGTCACCTGGAAATACAGCACACCGTCGACTTGCAGTTGCGTGTTGTCGCGCGTGATGCAAATCTGGCCGGGTACGTCGAGTGGGATCTCTTTCAGCACGTGGCGGTAGGCCACCCGATCGACGAACGGCAGCACGATGTTCAGGCCGGGCACGAGGGTGGCGTGATAACGCCCGAAGCGTTCAACCACCCAAGCATGCTGCTGCGGCACGATCTTGATCGCCTGTGCGACGATCGCGATTACGACAACGAGCAGCACGACCCCGACGATAGTCATATCCATTGTTTCTTCACTCCTTCGTTGTTGATACCGGATGATGCGAGCGCGCCTGAGCGCGCCGTTTTTCGACCAAGACGAGGCGATTGGCCCGCACGGCCGCGATTTCGTAATAGCGTGCGTCCTCGCGCTCACCGGGAGCGAGTTCAACGTCCCATTGCGCGCCGCGATACGGCACACGCGCCTGGCCATGGCTCCAGGCGGTCACTTCCACGGGTTCGCCGACATCCAAGACGACATCGGGATTGGACGACGCATCGCGCCGCTGACGACGGCGGCCGAAGCGCGAGCGTCGCAGCAGCACGACGGCGGCCAGCGCGACGAGCGCGGCGCAGACGCACTGCGCCGCGAGGCTTGCGCCGCCTAGCTTGACGAGCGCCCCGGCGATGAACCCGAGCGCGATCATCAGCAAGTAGAACGTGCCTGTCAGCAGTTCGGCGACGATCAGCACGCCAGCACCGATCCACCAAAAGAAGTCGTTCGGCGCCATGGTTGGATCTCCTCGAAAAAAGCGCTCCGGTAACCCGGAAAAAACCAAAAAAAAAGCCCCGGATTACCGGGGCGTTATAGCACGAACCGAGGCCCGCTATGCTGAACGGGCCGATCGATCGGACGTCGTTACTTGGCGGCCTTCGCCAGCGCTTGCCAGGTATCGATAATCGTGTCCGGATTCAATGAGATAGAGGCGATCCCTTCATCGGCCAGCCACTGCGCGAAGTCGGGGTGGTCCGACGGCCCTTGGCCGCAGATACCGACGTACTTATCGAGACGGCGGCAGGTTTCGATCGCACGCTTGAGCAAGAATTTCACCGCTTCGTCGCGTTCATCGAAGTCGACGGCGAGCAATTCCATGCCCGAATCGCGATCGAGGCCGAGCGTGAGCTGCGTCAAGTCGTTCGAACCGATCGAGAAGCCGTCGAAGTGTTGCAGGAACTGCTCGGCCAGGATCGCGTTCGACGGCACTTCGCACATCATGATGAGCCGCAGGCCGTTCTCGCCGCGCTTCAGGCCGAACTTCTCGAGCAGGCCCACGACGCGCTCGGCCTGCTTCACCGTACGCACGAACGGCACCATGATTTCGACGTTCGTGAGGCCCATGTCCTCGCGCACGCGCTTCAATGCCATGCATTCCATCTCGAATGCTTGCGCGAAATCTTGCGCGATGTAGCGCGAGGCGCCGCGGAAGCCGAGCATCGGATTTTCCTCGTCCGGCTCGTAGCGCGAGCCGCCGATGAGCTTCTTGTACTCGTTCGATTTGAAGTCGGACAAACGCACGATCACGGGCCGCGGGTAAAACGCCGCCGCGATCGTCGCGATGCCTTCGGTCAGCTTGTCGACATAGAACGCCCGCGGCGATGCATGCCCGCGCGCGACGCTTTCGACGGCCTTCTTCAAATCTTGATCGATGTTCGGATACTCGAGGATCGCCTTCGGGTGAACGCCGATGTTGTTGTTGATGATGAATTCGAGCCGCGCGAGGCCGACACCCGCGTTCGGGAGCTGCGAGAAGTCGAACGCAAGCTGCGGATTGCCGACGTTCATCATGATCTTCACGGGAATCGGCGGCAATTCACCACGCGACACTTCCGTCACTTCCGTTTCGAGCAGGCCGTCGTAGATCTTGCCTTCGTCGCCCTCCGCGCACGAAACGGTCACGAGCGAGCCGTCCTTCAGGACGTCCGTCGCATCGCCGCAACCGACGACGGCGGGTACGCCCAGCTCGCGCGCGATGATGGCCGCGTGGCAAGTACGACCGCCGCGATTCGTGACGATCGCGGAGGCGCGCTTCATGACGGGCTCCCAATTCGGATCCGTCATGTCGGCAACGAGCACGTCGCCCGGCTGCACGCGCTCCATTTCCGACGGATCGTGAATCACGCGTACGCGGCCCGCGCCGATCTTCTGGCCGATCGCGCGGCCCGTGGCCAGCACCTGCGACTGGCCGCGCAGCTTGAAGCGCTGTTCGGCCTT
>JBQCDS010000147.1:0-13457 GCA_051961035.1 Trinickia sp.
GGACATTCGCACGCGCGTTGCGCATTCAAACAGACCCAGCATTATAAAATAACCGTTTGTCGCGTTGGCACTCTGCCTGTCGGGCAACCGCCGGCGCGCGACGCGCTTCCTCACTACCGACCGATAATCATGTACAAGCTCGTTCTCATCCGCCACGGCGAATCGACGTGGAACAAGGAAAATCGCTTCACCGGCTGGGTCGACGTCGACCTGACCGAGCAAGGCAACCGGGAAGCCCAGCAAGCGGGGCTGCTGCTCAAGCAAGCCGGCTACACGTTCGACATCGCCTATACGTCGGTGCTCAAGCGCGCGATCCGCACGCTCTGGCACGTGCAGGACCAAATGGATCTCATGTACATCCCCGTCGTGCACTCGTGGCGTCTGAACGAGCGCCACTACGGCGCGCTGGCCGGGCTCAACAAGGCCGAAACGGCGGCCCAATACGGCGACGAGCAGGTGCTCGTCTGGCGCCGCAGCTACGATACGCCCCCGCCGGCGCTGGAGCCGACGGACCCGCGCGCGTCCTACGACGATCCGCGTTATGCGAAGGTGCCGCGCGCCGATTTGCCGCTCACCGAGTGCCTGAAAGACACCGTCGCGCGCGTGCTGCCGGTGTGGAACGAATCGATCGCACCGGCACTGAAAAGCGGCAAGAAGGTGCTCATCGCCGCGCACGGCAATTCGCTGCGTGCCCTCATCAAATATCTGGACGGGATTTCGGACAGCGACATCGTCGGCCTGAACATCCCGAACGGCGTGCCGCTCGTCTATGAGCTCGACGAGAACCTCAAGCCGACCGGCCATTACTATCTGGGCGACCAGGAGGCGATCGCCAAGGCGCAAGCCGCCGTCGCCAAGCAAGGCAAGGCCGGATAAGCACGCCCGGCGGCATGAAACGCGAGCGGCCCGGGCCGCTCGGCGCGCGAACCGATCGGCCCGGCGCCGGTCCAATCGCGGATGCGCGCCGCGCGGCAGCGCGCTTGCCCAGTCGAGCAGTTATACTTGACCGTCCTTCGCCCCCACAGCGCTTACACCCCGTTTCCCGAACGCACCCGACTCTATGCGCACGAAACTCAAGAACATCGGCTTGATCGCCGCTGGCCTCGCTACCGGCGTCTTCGCGACGCTGCAATTTTCAGCGGCGGCGCAGCAGCAAACCACGACACCGCTGCCGCTCGATCAGTTGCGTCTTTTCGCCGAAGTGTTCGGGCAAATCAAGCATGACTACGTCGTGCCGGTCGACGATAAAAAGCTGCTGACCGAAGCCATCAAGGGCATGGTGTCGAGCCTGGATCCGCACTCGTCGTATCTGGACAAAACCGATTACCAAGAGCTGCAGGAGCAGACGAAGGGCCGCTTCGCCGGTCTCGGCATCGAGATCTCCCAGGAAGACGGTCTCATCAAGGTCATTTCGCCGATCGAGGATACGCCCGCGTTCCACGCCGGCATTCGGCCGGGCGATCTCATCACGCGCATCAACGACAAACCCGTGCGCGGCATGACGCTCGATCAAGCCGTCAAGCAAATGCGCGGCGATCCCGGCACCAAGGTCACGCTCACGATTTTCCGCAAGAGCGACGACCGCACGTTCCCCGTCACGGTCACGCGCGCGATCATCCGCGTGCAAAGCGTGAAGGCGAAAGTACTCGCGCCCGGCTACGCGTATGTGCGCATCACGAGCTTCCAGGAACGCACCGTGCCCGATCTGGCCACGAAGCTTACGGACATCGCCCGCGAACAGCCGCACCTGAAGGGGCTCGTGGTCGATCTGCGCAATAACGGCGGCGGCCTGCTGCAAAGCGCCGTCGGCGTGGCCGGCGCATTCTTGCCGCCCAATTCGGTCGTCGTTTCGACGAACGGCCAGATCCCCGATTCGAAGCAGGTCTATCGCGACACGTACGAGAACTACCGTCTGCCGTCGTTCGACTCCGATCCGCTCAAGAATCTGCCGGAAATCTACAAGACCGTGCCGATGATCGTCCTGACGAACGCCTACTCGGCGTCGGCATCCGAAATCGTCGCCGGGGCGTTGCAAGACCAGCACCGCGCGCTGATCATGGGCAAGACGACGTTCGGCAAGGGCTCGGTGCAGACGGTGCGGCCGCTCACGTCCGACACGGCGCTGCGCCTGACCACGGCCTACTACTACACGCCGAGCGGCCGTTCGATCCAGAACAAGGGTATCCGCCCCGACGTCCCCGTCGATCAATACGCCAACGGCGATCCTGACGACGCGCTCGTCACGCGCGAGGTCGATTATTCGAATCACCTGGCCAATACGCAGGATCCGAACGAGAAGAAGGAACAGGAGCAGCGCGAGAAGGATCGCCTGCAACAGCTTCAACAGCTCGAAGACGAAAACGACAAGAAGACGCCCGAGCAGCGCGCAAAGGATCGCGAGCGCAAGCCGGTCGAATTCGGCTCGGCCGACGACTTCATGCTTCAACAGGCGTTGGACAAGCTCGAAGGCAAACCGGTGCAGTTGTCGAAGTCGGTCACCGAGCGCAAGCTGGCCGAAAGCAAGCCGCCTCGATCGGCATCGGCGCCCGTCGCGATCAAGCCCGCGTCTCCCGCCGTACCGGCGTCGGCGCCGAGCAAGTAACGCCGAGCGCGACGCAGCATCGCCCCGCCTCGTCCCGCGTTGAATGTGGACGAAGCGCGGGCGACGGCTTCGCCGTTCGCTGCGCCATCGTCTCGACTACATCCCCCCGGCGCGCCGCCATGAACGACGATCAGCTCCTTCGCTACTCCCGCCACATCCTCGTCGACGAGATCGGCATCGAGGCGCAACAGCGCTTCCTCGATGCGCATGCGATCGTCATCGGCGCGGGGGGGCTCGGTTCACCGGCGGCGATGTATCTCGCCGCAGCGGGCGTCGGCACGATCACGCTCGTCGACGCCGATTCGGTCGATCTCACGAACTTGCAGCGGCAGATCCTGCATGCCACGGCGTCGATCGGGCAGAAGAAGGTGGACTCGGGGCGCGAGACGATCGCCCGCTTGAACCCGGAAGTGCGCGTGCAAGCGGTCGATCGGCGCGTCGACGATGCCTGGCTCGATGAGCATGTCCCGCTTGCTACCGTCGTATTGGATTGCACCGATAACTTCGCGACGCGCCACGCGATCAACCGCGCTTGCGTCAAGCATCGGATACCGCTCGTGTCAGGCGCGGCCCTGCGCTTCGACGGGCAAATCAGCACGTTCGACCCGCGCGACGAAGCCTCGCCCTGCTATGCCTGCATCTTTCCCGAGGATCAAGCGTTCGAGGAAGTCGCCTGCTCGCAGATGGGGGTGTTCGCGCCGACGGTCGGCATCATCGGCACGATGCAAGCGGCGGAGGCGCTGCGGCTCATTGGCGGGATCGGCCAGACGTTGATGGGCCGCCTGATGATGCTCGATTCCCTACGCATGGCATGGACGACGATGAATATCGCGCGCCAACGCGAATGCCCCGTGTGCGGGGGCGCCCACTCAAACCTGCCCCAAACACCGTAGCGCGGCCTGGACTTCTTCGGGCTCGAACGCCGCGAGGACATCGGCGGCGGGCTTTTCGAGCGCGGCCAGATTCGCGCGCAAGATCTCCTGCTTGACGACGAGCAACTGGCTCGGGTGCATCGAGAATTCGGTCAGCCCCATGCCGAGCAAGAGCCGCGTAAGCTGCGGATCGCCGGCCATTTCACCGCACACCGAGACAGGCACGCCGGCGCGTTTCGCCTCGCGCAGCGTAAATGCGATCAAATGGAGCACGGCCGGATGCAGCGGATCGTAAAGATGCGCGACGGCGTTGTCGGCGCGATCGATCGCGAGTGTGTACTGGATCAGATCGTTCGTGCCGATCGACAGAAAATCGATACGCTTCAAGAACAACGGCAACGCGATCGCCGCGGCCGGGATTTCGATCATCGCGCCGACTCGCACGCCCGGGTCGTAGGGCAACCCGGCATCGTCGAGCTGGCGCTTGGCCTCGCGAATCAGATCGAGCGTCTGATCGATCTCCTGCGCATGGGCGAGCATGGGCACGAGGATACGCACCTGCCCGAACGCCGAGGCGCGCAGGATGGCGCGCAACTGCGTGAGGAACATTTGCGGCTCGGACAGGCTCCAGCGAATCGCGCGCAAGCCGAGCGCCGGATTGGGCGCGCTTTCGTAGCCCTCCACGCCGATCGCGTCGAGCGGTTTGTCCGCGCCGACATCGATCGTGCGGATCGTCACGGGCAGGCCGCCCATGAGTTCGACTGCGCGCTTATAGGCTTCGAACTGCTCATCCTCCTCGGGCAACCGGTCCTTGTGATTCATGAATAGGAACTCGGTGCGGAACAGGCCCACGCCCACGGCGCCCGCCTCGACGGCCGCCCGTGCGTCCTCGGGCAATTCGATGTTCGCGAGCAGCGAAATTTTCGTGCCGCACAGCGTTTGCGTCGGCGAGAACTTGAGCCGCTGCAGCTTCTTTTGCTCGAGCAGCTTCTCGCTTTGCCGATACGAATACTCTTCGAGCACGATCGGAGCGGGATCGACGATCACGATGCCGTGGTCGCCATCGACGATAATCAAGTCGTCCTGACGAATCAGTGCACTGGCATGCGCAACGCCCACGGCGGCCGGAATGCCGAGGCTGCGCGCGACGATGGCCGTATGCGAGGTGCGCCCGCCCAAGTCCGTCACGAAACCTTGAAACGTTTGCGTCTTGAACTGCAGCATGTCGGCCGGCGAGATGTCGTGTGCGACGACGATCATGTCGTCGCGCGAATCGGCATGCGCGCCGTCGACGAGCACGGACGGCGCCCCGGCCAGCGCCTTGAGAATGCGTTCGACCACTTGCTGCACGTCCGCCTTGCGCTCGCGCAGATATTCATCCTCGATATCGTCGAAGTGCCGTGAAAGCCGCTCGAGCTGTTCGGTCAACGCCCATTCGACGTTGTAGCGACGCGTGCGAATGAGATCCATCGTCTCTTGGACGAGCATCGCGTCGTTCAGAATCATCGTATGGACGTTGATGAACGCGCCGACTTCGCTCGGCGCATCCGCGGAAAGATGCTCGCTCAGACGATCGAGCTCGCGTTGAACCAATTTCAAAGCGGCACGGAACCGCTCGATTTCGCTTTCGATCTGCGGCGGATCGACGAGGTAATGGTCGACGTCGAGCGCCGCGGGCGCCATCAGATAAGCGCGCCCGATGGCGATGCCACGCGACACTGGGATACCATGCAGCGAAAACGACACGCGCACCTCCTCGAGTTGTGTGATGCCGCGGGAGCCATTACCGCTGCAGTAGGACCGAACACTAGTGCCCGATTATAAATTCGAGATGCCCTCGCTGACTGCGTGCGGCGCAGCATCGCACACCCCGACGATGCTTTGCATCGCCCGAAACAAAACGCCGCGGCGTCAAGCCGCGGCGTTTTGTCTTCGAGCAGGCGGCTCGAGCGACCCGCCTATTGACCTTCGCCGAATTTATCGGCGATGAGCTTGATGAGCGCGTCCATCGCGTCTTGCTCGTCGGGCCCCTCCGTTTCGATGGTCACCGTGCTGCCGATGCCGGCCGCGAGCATCATGACGCCCATGATGCTCTTTGCGTTGATGCGGCGCCCATTGCGCGTCATCCACACTTCCGATTGATAGTTAGCGGCGAGCTGCGTGAGCTTGGCCGAGGCACGTGCATGCAAACCCAACTTGTTGACGATCGTCGTTTCTTTTTGAAGCATGTGCTCGTCCTGAAGAACGGAAAAGAAAATCAGCGTGCGGGGCTGTGCGGGTTGTCCGCGCTCGCCGGTGCCCTCGCGGTCTCGCCACCGGCCACCGCGCTCGCGCTGGCGGTGGGCGCGACGATCGGCACGCCCGGCGCCGCGCATTCGGCCTCGACAAGCGGTTTGTCTGCATCAGCCGGAGCAACGAGCGGCCCAATGGCGTGCACGCCCTTTGCCGCGCCGGCCAGCGCTTTGTCGACGAGCAGATCGAGCTCGCATGCGCGATAGCAGACGCCGCGCACGAGCATCGGCAAGTTCACGCCGGCTAGCACGCGCACGTGGGGCGATGTCGCGAGCCGGCTCGCGATATTGGCGGGGGTGGCGCCGAACATGTCGGTCAGCACCAGCGTGCCGTTGTCCTCGCGCAGGCGCTCGATTTCACTCCGGGCGAACTCGGTGACTTGCGCGGGATCGCAGTCGGGCAGCACGTCGATGGCGCCGATACGCGCGGGCACCCCACCGTAGATATGCGCGACGCACTCCCTCAACGCCGAGGCGAGGGGGGCATGCGCGATGATCAATATGCCTGCCATGTCAGTCTTGCTACCAAAAGCACCGCAAAGGGCTGGATCGAAGCGGCCCTTGGCGCCGCGAGCGAATGTCCGGCGACGCGCCCGCGCGTGCCGTGGCGCGTGCCGCGCAACGAGCGAGCGAACCGGTTTCGAAGACGGCCATTGTAGCAGGCGCACACTTCGCCCACCGCAGGCGCCCACGTCACCCGCTTAAGCGCTTACCCCGCCGCGCGCTCGAGCGCGTCGACAAACAAAGCAGCGACGTCGCAGCCCGTCTGCTCCATGATCTCGCGAAAGCACGTGGGGCTCGTCACGTTCACTTCGGTTAGCCAATCGCCGATCACATCCAAGCCCACCAGCAACAGCCCGCGCGCAGCCAGCACAGGCGCGAGCGTATCCGCGATTTCGCGATCGCGCGCGCTGAGCGGTTGGGCGACGCCGAGCCCGCCCGCCGCCAGGTTGCCCCGTACCTCGCCGCCTTGCGGAATGCGTGCGAGCGAATACGGCACGCTTTGGCCGCCGATCAGCAAGATCCGCTTATCGCCGGCCGCGATCTCGGGAATGAACTTTTGCGCCATGACCGAACGCACTCCGTCGTGGCTCAGCATTTCGATGATCGAACCGAGATTCATCCCGTCGGGCATCACGCGGAACACGCCCATCCCGCCCATGCCGTCGAGCGGCTTGAGGATCACATCGCTGTGTTCGGCATGGAACGCGCGCAGCCGCGCGGCGTCGCGTGTGACGAGCGTGGGCGCGACGAACGCCGAGAACTCGCCGATCGCGAGCTTTTCGGAGTGATCGCGGATCGCTTGCGGCTTGTTGAAGATGCGCGCACCGGCACGTTCGGCCAACTCGAGCAGCCAGGTCGAGGTCACGTACTCCATGTCGAACGGCGGATCTTTGCGCATGAGCACGGCCCCGAACGAGCTCAGCTTGCGATCCTCAGGTGCGGGGCTCTCGTACCATGGAAGGCGATGCAAGTCGGCCGGATCGCCGATCATATCGACGCGCTGCGCCGTCGCTTGCACGCTGGCGCCATTCCATGCCAAATGCTTCGGCTCGCACGCGTAGACGACGTGGCCGCGACGCGCGGCCTCGGCCATCATCGCGTAGGTCGAGTCCTTATAGATCTTGAACTTGGCAAGCGGATCGGCGATGAAAAGAATGTCCATGAAACCCCTGCTGCCCGCGTGCGGGCTCTCGTTCGTTGAATAGGCCTACTCGCCGTGCGGCCGGGGCCGCTCGCGGGGCGCGCGCCGGCACAGCCGACGCGCGAGCGGCGTCGATCACACCTGGATCGCTTCCGGGTCTGTCTTCTCGAGTTCGACCGACGCGGCCAGCAGCCCGAGCCGCGCGACGACGCCGTACATATAGAACCGGTTGGGCGGCGCCGCGCCGGGCTTGGCGTGCGCGTCCGGCAAGGCCGTGTGCTCGAAGCCAAGCGGCACGAAGTGCATGCCGGGCGCGTTCAGATTCTGATCGCGCTCGCGGCTGCCATGCACGCGATAAAACCCACCCACGACGTAGCGGTCGATCATGTAGACGACCGGCTCGGCCACTTCCTCGCCGATGCGCTCGAACGTGTAGACCCCCTCCTGAACGATGACGTCGTGCACTTGCAGCCCCTCTTTCGTGGCCGACATGCGCGTGCGCTCGCCCTTGGTGAGATTGGCGAGCTCCGACGCATCGTGCACGGTCATCACGCCGCGCCCGTCGGTACCCGCATCCGACTTGATGACGACGTACGGCTTCTCGCCGATACCATATTCGCGGTACTTGCGCGCGATCTTCTTGATGACGGCGTCGATCGCATCGGCCAGCGCCTGCTCGCCCGTGCGTGCCTCGAAGTCGACACCCTCGACGCGCGCGAAGTACGGATTCACCATCCACGGATCGATCTCGACGAGCTTCGCGAATTTTTTCGCGACATCGTCATAGCACGAGAAGTGCGTCGATTTGCGGCGCACGGCCCAACCAGCGTGCAGCGGCGGCAGCACATACTGCTCGTGCAGATTCTCGAGCACCGGCGGCAGCCCCGCCGACAGATCGTTGTTGAGCAAAATCGAGCAGGGATCGAAATTCTTGAGCCCCAGCCGCCGCGGCGTGCGCTCGAGCGGCTCGAGGACGATCTTTTGCCCGTCCGCCAAGGGAATCGTCACCGGGCCGACGATATTTTCGTCCAGCGTACCGAACCGCACGTTCAAGCCGGCCTGGCGCATGATCATCGCCAAGCGCGCGACGTTCTCGAGATAAAAGGCGTTGCGCGTGTGCCGCTCGGGGATCACGAGCAGGTTCTTCGCATCCGGGCAGATCTTTTCGATGGAGGCCATCGCCGCCTGCACCGCGAGCGGCAGCACTTCCTCGGGCAGGTTATTGAAGCCGCCCGGGAAAAGGTTCGTGTCGACGGGCGCGAGCTTGAAGCCCGCGTTGCGCAAGTCCACCGAACAGTAGAAGGGCGGCGTGTGTTCCTGCCACTCGAGCCGGAACCACCGCTCGATCGCCGGCGTGGCGTCGAGGATCTTCCGCTCCAAATCGAGCAGAGGACCGTTTAACGCCGTAACTAAGTGCGGGACCATTGATTAATCGATGAACAGGGGAGAAAAAGATTGTAGAGCAATTGCCTGAGCCCACGATTTGGGGGCGGTTCGACCGAACGCAAGAGCCGAATGCGTTTGGTGCTCTCTATTGACCCGATAGTCCGCAGGGTCATACGCGGTGCGCCGGTCGAATCCGACGCCCAGCGATTCGATGATGGCACCGGCCGGAAACCGTGGCTATGCAAAAACGGCCGAGCCCGAGTCTACGCGACGAAGGAGCAACAAAAAAGCCCGCGCAATGGCGGGCAAATCGCGCTTCAGTTCGCTTTCCGAGCGTGTTCGCGGCAAACGGGGGCGCGCCAAACGGGCGGCCCCAGTACAAACGCGGGTTATTCGACGTGCTCGCCGTGCAGCACGACGTCCAGCCCTTCGCGCTCTTCTTCCTCGGTCACGCGCAGGCCGATGGCCACATCGATGATCTTGAGCAACACGTAGCTCAGCACGCCGCTGTAGATGAGCGTCGTCAGCACGCCCTTCGCTTGCAGAAGCAGACTGCCGTCGGCGCCGCCGATGTCCTTGACCGCGAAGACCCCGGTCAGCAGCGCGCCGATGATCCCGCCCACGCCGTGCACGCCGAAGCAATCGAGCGAATCGTCGTAGCCGAGCTTGATCTTGAGCCAAGTGGCCGACCAGAAGCAGACCGCGCCGGCGATGAAGCCGATCGCGAGCGCACCGCCCACGCCGACAAAGCCCGACGCCGGCGTGATCGCCACCAGGCCGGCCACGGCGCCCGATGCGATACCGAGCGCGGACGGCTTGCCCTTCATGATCCACTCGACGAACATCCAGCCGAGGGCAGCGCAGGCTGTCGCCACTTGCGTCGTCAGCATCGCGAAGCCCGCGCGGCCGTCCGCGGCGACGGCCGAGCCGGCGTTGAAGCCGAACCAGCCCACCCACAGCATCGCCGCGCCAATCAGCGTCAGGATCAGGTTGTGAGGGGCCATCGCTTCGCGGCCGTAGCCCACGCGCTTGCCGAGCACGAGCGCGCATACGAGACCGGCGACACCCGCGTTGATGTGCACCACGGTACCGCCCGCGAAATCGAGAATGCCGGCGGACGAGAGCCAGCCCGTCGGCTCCCAGACCATGTGCGCGATCGGTGCATAAACGATGATCGACCACAGCGACATGAACACCAGCATCGCCGAGAACTTCATGCGATCGGCGAACGCGCCCGTGATCAGCGCGGGCGTGATGATCGCGAACGTCATTTGGTAGACGAAATAGACGGACTCGGGAATCGTCGTCGCGAGATGGCTGACCGTGAGCGTCGTGGCCTTGTCGCCCTTGATGTAGTTCATGCCGGACAGCAGCACGCGCGAGAACCCGCCGATGAACGCATTGCCCGGCGTGAACGCGAGGCTGTAGCCGATCACCGTCCAGATCACCGTGACGACGCAGGTAATGGCGAAGCTTTGCATGACCGTGGCGAGCACGTTCTTTTTACGGACCATGCCGCCATAGAACAACGCCAGGCCCGGGATCGTCATAAACAGCACGAGCGCCGTGGAAGTCAGCATCCATGCCGTGTCGCCGGCGTTGATCTTGGAGGAGTCGACCGAGAATGGGGCGGTCGGCATGGCCGGCGCAGCAGCGGCAGCTGCGCTCGCCGCTGCCGGCGCGGTAGCGTTCGAGGCCGCGCTCGCTTGCGCCGCGGCGGCGGGCGTGGACACGCCAACGGACGGGGCCGAGGCGTCGTCGGCGAGCGCGGCGCCCACGCCGCCCACAAGCAGCATGGCAGCCATCGCCAAGGACATCAGTACTTTGCGCATCTTTCGGTTTCCTCTATGTCGTTGCGTCTGTTCTTGGAATTCGCATCAAAGGGCGTCGGCGCCCGTTTCCCCGGTGCGGATGCGAATCACCTGCTCGATCGGCGTGACGAAAATCTTGCCGTCGCCGATCTTGCCGGTGCGCGCCGCGCGCTCGATCGCTTCGATCGCTTGCTCGACGATGTCGTCCGAGACGGCCGCTTCAATCTTCACCTTGGGCAGGAAGTCGACGACGTATTCGGCACCGCGATACAGCTCGGTGTGGCCCTTCTGGCGTCCAAAACCCTTCACTTCCGTGACGGTAATGCCCGACACGCCGATCGCCGACAACGCCTCGCGCGCTTCATCGAGCTTGAACGGCTTGATGATTGCGGTAATGAGCTTCATGAAAGTCCTCTTTTCGTTGCGAAAACTGTTTTGCCGCGCGCCTGCGCCCGGCTGCTCGATCGGCACTGAGCGCCGCCCCCGATTCGTGCGGCGACAAAAAGCAACAGATGTGCCATGTGTTGCGAAAGGCTGTCGGGAATGGGGCTTCGCGTCGGCCGAACGGCCAACGACGGCCCGCTGCGCTGGCGCCCCCCCTCGATCGTTGCTAGAGTGTTCGCACGCCCGAGATTCGGGGCACGCACCATCGGCGCTCGTCGGTGCACGAGCGCGCGCCGCGCGACGCACCAAGTTCGTTCACGCGCGCGTTGCAAGCGCATCACGCGAAAACAGCTGCACATTTTGTGTGCAACGACGGAGAACCAATATGAAGCAACCCAATGATTTGTTTCACGATTTTCAGAATCGCATGAGCGATCTGCTGAAGAACTCGCCTGCGAAAGACGTCGAGCGCAACATGAAAGCCATGCTGACGCAGGGCTTTTCGAAGCTCGATCTCGTCACGCGGGAGGAATTCGACACGCAAACCCAAGTGCTGCTTCGGACGCGGACGCGTCTTGAAGAGCTAGAAAGACGCGTGGCGGAACTCGAGCAGCGACTCGCCGCGTCGCAAGAGCCCTAAATCGCCCGCCGCGCCGGCACGGCGCGCACGCCCGTTGCCAAACGGGCGCTTGCCTCACGACGCAACACCGAGCCCCGGCCGCTAAGCGCGCCGGTTCGCTCAGCATGACGGCGCCTCTCGGATGCCGTCCGATCCGGAGAGATGCCATGTCGCTTGCCGTGGTGCGTTCGCGCGCGCCGGCCGCCGGCCGCGCGCCTGAAGTTACCGTCGAAGTTCATCTTGCCAACGGCCTTCCGTCATTCTCCATCGTCGGCCTGCCCGATCTGGAAGTGCGCGAGAGCCGCGAGCGCGTACGCGCCGCGCTGCAAAACTGCGGCTTCGATTTCCCCGTGCGCCGCATCACCGTCAATTTGGCGCCGGCCGATTTGCCGAAGGAATCCGGCCGATTCGACTTGCCCATCGCGCTGGGCATCCTGGCGGCCAGCGCGCAGATTCCGCCCGCCGCGCTCGGCGAGCGAGAATTCGCCGGCGAGCTTTCGCTCACGGGCGCACTGCGTCCCATGCGGGGCGCATTCGCGATGGCCTGCGGCACGGCGCGCAGCCGCCCTCGGTCGGCTGGCTCATGGATGTCGATGGCCGCGCCCGCGTCGCGGGCGCAAGGGCGGGACGCCGTGAGCGGCGAGAGGTTGCCGAGCAATGCGTCCGAACCGCACCGCGAGCTACCGGAGTTGTACCTGCCGGCGGCCAGCGCGGGGGAAGCGGCGCTGGTGCCCGGCGTCGCCGTGTTCGGCGCGGCGGATCTGCCCTCTTTATGCGCCCATCTTTGCGGCGAACGCGATGCGCGCCTCGTTCCGATCCCGGCCGCGGCGTTCGAGCGGTCGGGGGCGAGCGCGGCGGCGCCCGATATGGCCGATGTCATCGGGCAACAAGGCGCGCGGCGCGCGCTCGAGGTCGCGGCGGCCGGGGGCCATCATGTGCTGATGGTTGGCCCGCCCGGCGCGGGCAAATCGATGCTCGCCGCGCGGCTACCTGGGCTCTTGCCGCCGATGACGGATGAAGAAGCGCTCAGTTCCGCGGCCTTGCTATCCGCAAGCGCGCATGGATTTTCACCGGCCAACTGGCGGCGACGGCCCTTTCGGTCGCCGCATCATTCCTCGAGCGCGGCGGCGCTCGTAGGCGGGCGCAACCCACCGCAACCGGGCGAGATCACGCTCGCGCACCTCGGCGTGCTGTTCCTCGACGAGCTACCCGAATTCGATCGCCATGTCCTTGAAATGCTGCGGGAGCCGCTGGAGGGTGGCCGCATCACGATCTCCCGCGCGGCGCTGCAAGCCGATTTTCCTGCCGCGTGCCAGCTCGTCGCGGCGATGAATCCCTGCCCATGCGGCTGGCGGGGCGATCCTGGCGGGCGGTGCCGCTGCACGCCCGACATGGCGACCCGTTACCTGCGCAAGCTCTCGGGCCCGCTCGTCGACCGCATCGATATTCAGATCGAGTTGCCGGCGCTCACGCCGGCCGAATTGAGCGCCCGCGCTGCCGAAAGCGGCGAGGCGAGCGCGGCCGTCGCTCACCGTGTCGCACGGGCGCGCGATCGGCAGATCCAGCGGCAAGGCAAGTGCAACCGCGAACTGACAGGCCGCGAAGCCGATGAAGTGTGCCGCCTCGATAGCGCAGGAGAATCGCTGCTTCGCGAAGCGAGCGAACGGTTCGGGTGGTCGGCGCGTGGCTACTACCGCGTGCTGAAGGTTGCACGCTCGATCGCCGATCTAGCTGGCGATGAGATGCCGTGCGCGGGCCAAATCGCGGAGGCGATTCAGTACCGGCGCGTGCTTCCCGTTGCATGACCGTGTTCGCGCACGAGTCGGCCACGCTGCCAGCCCGCGCTC
>JBQCDS010000148.1:0-9676 GCA_051961035.1 Trinickia sp.
AGTACGAAAAGAGCCCCGAGCACTTCGACTTGCGCAGTACGGTGGAGAAAGGCGTCGTGCAAAGCGACACGCTCGTGCAAGTGGCCATCATCAACGAGCACGGCATCCTGACGGCAAGCACGGCTGAAGCCAAGACGACGCCGATCGATCTGTCCGATCGCGAGCACTTCAAGGTGCACGAGCACGAAAACGACGATCAGCTCTACATCAGCAAACCCGTGCTCGGCCGCGTTTCGCATCAGTGGACGTTGCAGATGACGCGCCGCTTGAACTATCCGGACGGCTCGTTCGCGGGCGTGGTCGTGGTGTCGGAAGATCCGAGCTACTTTACGAGCGACTTCTACAACAACGCGGCGATCGGCAAGGATGGCGTGATCGCCGTCATCTCGGACAACGGCGCCGTGCTCGCGCGCCGCACGGGCGCGGCGCGCGACCCGGCCGGCGCGTTCTCGGCGAGCGGCACTTACCCCATATCCGAGCATGTCTCGGGCACCATGATCGACCCGATCGACCACGTCAAACGCATCGTCTCGTACCGGCACATCGACGGTTACCCCATGGGCGTGCTCGTCGGGCTATCCGAGGCGGAAGAGTTCGCCGACTACAACCATACTCGCAACGTCTACCTGCTGATGGCGGGCTTCATATCGCTCGCGATGCTCGCCTTCTTTGCCGTCGCGACGGGCCTCATCGGCAAGCTGCTGGGCCGCGAGCGGGAGATGACGCACCTTGTCGAGTACGATTTGCTCACGGGCCTGCGCAATCGTTACGCTACGATGCAAAGCCTGCGGCAAGACGTCAGCGATCCGATCAACGTCGGGCGGCTCGCGATTCTATTCATCGATCTGGATAACTTCAAGACCGTCAACGACACGCTCGGACACAACGCGGGCGATATCGTTCTGCAGATGACGGCATCGCGCCTGTCCGACGCCGTCGGCGCCGCGGGCGTGCTGTCGCGAATCGGCGGCGACGAGTTCGTCGTCGTGCTCAAAGGCGGCGACGTCGAACGCCATGCCGTGCAACTCGCCGAGAGCGTGCGCGAAACCTTCGATCATCCGTTCGACGTGCGCGGCACGTCGTTCGTGCTGCACGCGAGTATCGGCATCGCCTTGTTCTCGGCGGGCAGCGAAAGCGAAATCGATCTGCTCAAGAAGGCAGACCTCGCGATGTACAGCGCGAAGGACGCCGGCAAGAACTGCTATCAGTTCTACTCGCCGCATTTGTCGCACCGCGCCGATCATCTCATGCAGTGGGAACAGCAACTGCGCGTCGCGCTGGCCGAAAATCAACTGTTCCTCGTCTATCAGCCGAAGATCGATCTCGCGCGCCGTTGCATCACGGGCTTCGAAGCGCTCGCGCGCTGGAACCATCCCCAGCAAGGCGTGATCTCCGCCAGCGAGTTCATTCCCGTGGCCGAATCGACGGGCCTCATCGTGCCGATCGGCGACTTCGTCATCGAGACAGCCTGCCGCCAGCTCGCGGCTTGGCAGCGCGACGGCTATGAATCGCTGTCGCTCGCCGTCAATATCTCGGCCGTGCAGTTCTGGCGCGGCGATCTGTACGAAACCATTTCGCGCGCCATCGAAGACACAGGAATCGCGGCTCATCGGCTCGAACTCGAAATCACCGAGACGGCGATGATGGAATACCCGGAACTCGTCTCGGAGAAAATCGTCGCGCTCAAGCGGCTCGGCGTCGGCATCGCGCTCGACGATTTCGGCACCGGATACTCGTCGCTGTCGTACTTGAATCGCTTCTCCGTCGATACGCTCAAGGTTGATCGCTCGTTCGTCCAGGCGATCCCATCGGATCGCAGCGTTTGCGTGATGGTGTCGGCCATCGTCAATCTGGCGCGCTCGCTTGGCCTGACCGTCGTCGTCGAAGGCACGGAGACCGACGAGCAAATCGCATGGCTGTCCGCGCTCGGCAACATCCAGGCGCAAGGCTTCCTGTTCTCGCGTCCCGTTCCTGCCGACGGCATCGCTGCGCTGCTCGAGCGCTTCGGTGTCTGCGATGCGCACGAACCGCTCGGCGCGCACGGCAAGAGCCAGAAGAACACGAGCAATCAATCGGCATAAGTGCGTCGGTACGGAACTGGCCGATGCGGAGCGAACAGAAGGACCGACCGATGGGGGAAGCGAAAGCGCGCGACAGACGCGGCCCGCATGCCGTGCAAACCGACGCCACCGGGGAGCACGCACCGCAAGCGCCGCCGGTTCAGCATGCAGGGCCTGAGCCGCTGTGGACGCTCTTTCGCGTCGTCTTCGCCCTCTCGGCACTTTCGTGGGGCGGCCTGGCGCTGATGGCGCAGCTCGAGCTGCACTACGTCGTGCGCGAGCGCCGCTTTACGCAAGTTCAGTATTCCGATTTCGTTGCGCTCGCCTGGATGACACCGGGCGCCGTGGGCTGCGGCGTCGCCGTGCAAGTGGGCTACGCGTTGCGCGGGGCTATCGGCGCCTGCATCGCCGGCATCGCCTCGGTGCTGCCGTTCTTTTGCACGATGACGGCCTTCGCCACGTTCTATCACGCGTCGTTCGTCCATGCCCTCGCCACACCGGGGCTCATCGACCATTTCGCCGTCGTCCTTGCGGTGCTGATCGGCATCACCTGGTACCGGCAAACGCGCGTGCTCGTGCATGAACCGCTCGAATGGGCCGCCGCCGCGCTAGCCTGCGTCGTGCTGCTGACGGTACGTGGCACCGCCTCGTTCGTGCTGCTGCTGACCGGCTCGTTCGCGGCCGGCTGGCTCGCGAGCCCCGCACGCGGCGGCAAGTGGGAGGTTTCGCTTGGCGTGGTCGACAAACTGGTCGTGCTCGCCGTGCTTATGCTGATCGCGCTGTTCGCGCTGCCGCTGCCGCCGCACTACGCGGGACGCCTCATTTGGCCACGCCTTGCCGGCGCCGGCCTGACGCTGTTCGGCGGTGGTTTTTCCGCGCTACCCGTGCTGAAGGCATTGTTTGAAACGCCTGAAGTGGGCATTAGCGCTCGCGAGTTCACGCTTGCATTCGCGCTCTCGCCCGTCTCGCCGGGCCCACTGCTGAACGTCTTGCCGTTTCTCGGCTATCTCGTGCAAGGCTGGGTGGGCGCCATCGCGGCGACTTGCTCGCTGTTCTTGCCGGCGGGGATGCTCATTGTATTCGCGCGCCGCCATTTGCATCGGCTCGAAGCCAACGCGCGCTTCGAGCACGGCATGCGTGTGCTGCGTGCGTCGACGACGGCGTTCCTGCTGACTGCCGTCGTGCGCATCGGCGAGCGCGTGCCGCATGAGAGCGCCCACCTGGTGACGGCCGTGTTCGCGCTCGTTTGCCTGGCGCGGCTCAAGCTGCCCGTGTACGCCGTGTATGCCATCGTCGCGGTGGTGTACGGCGTCGCACATGTGCTCGGCTATCGATGAGTGCGTTGGCCGTGGCGGCTCGCTCACGCAGGGCCTCGCTTATGCAGGGCCTCGCTCATGCTTAGTACGCGCGCGCACGCGTCAGAATCCGCGCGAGAGCACGGCGGCGATGATCGTCGCGACGCCGAGTACGAGGTTGGCGAGCACCAGCCGACGCATCGTATCGACGGCGCGCGCTCCGTCCGGCCAGCGCTGCGCCTGCACCGCGCGGCGAATACGCGGGAACACGGCGAAACGTACATGACCGAAGATGAGCATCATGACGACGCCCAGCGCCGCCATCAGGTTGATCTGCCACGGCGCATGCGCGCCGCCGAAGCGCGACATCAGAAAGCCGCCCGAGATCAAGATGGCGATGACCGACGCGCCGATCCAATTGAAGAACCGACCGAATACCCCTTCGATCAGCGGCAACCTAAGCTGCGGCGATACGTCGGCCAAAGCCGGGCGCAAGCAAAAATGCGCGAACACCATGCCGCCAACCCACACGACGACGGCGGCCAAATGCGCGAACAGTGCGACGTCGATCGCAATCGACAGTGACATAAGCCTCTCCAAGAGCGGTCGTTCTTTTATCCCGCACTCGCGCCGAGCCGCGCGCGCGAGTGCAGTTCACGCCCACGCGTCAATCGAGCGCGGGACGCAGTGACGATATCTTCAACCGTGTATCCGGTGCGCGCCCACGACGCGCACGTTTGCCGACGTGCGGTGCGAGCGCCGAACCTGCCAGCCGCTCCTCTTGCGGCTTGCCGCCGCGGCCCGTTCCCAGCAACACCACCCCGGAAGCGGAGATCGCCAGCGCTTGCACGAGCTTCTCGCCCTCGTCTAGGCCCATCAGGATAATGCCGCGCCCGCCGCCGGCCAGCTGCTTCATTTCATCGAGAGCGAACACGGCAAGCCGCCCCCCACTCGACAAGCAAGCCACCTGGCTCGCTTGCGGCAGCACCGGCATCGGAGCGAGCGGCTGCGTACCGTCGTCGATCGTCATGAACGACTTGCCAGCCTTGACGCGGCTCACCATGTCGCCCACGCGCGCGATGAAGCCGTACCCGTTGCTGGACGCGAGCAGCAGTTGCTGGTCGGCGTGAGCGGCGTAGTAATGCATGAGATGCGTACCCGCTTCGAGGTCGATCAGCGAGGTGACCGGCGCTCCGTCGCCGCGCCCGCCGGGCAGCATCGAGACGGCGACCGAATACACACGGCCTTTGCTGCCCCAAGCGATCAGCGTGTCGGGCGTACGGCATTGGAACGCGGCATACAGGCTATCGCCGTCCTTGAACGTGAACCCGGACACGTCGAGCCCATGGCCTTTCAACGCGCGTACCCAGCCGCGCTGCGAAACGACCACCGTCACCGGCTCGTCCACGACGCGCGCCTCGAACGTCGCGCGCTTTTCCTGCTGGATCAGCGTGCGGCGTTCGTCGCCATATTGCTTGGCGTCGCCTTCGATCTCCTTGACGACCTGGCGCTTCATCGACGATTCGTTCGCAAGCAACTCCTCGAGCTTGGATTTCTCGTCTCGCAGCGCTGCCAGCTCCTTCTCGATCTTGATCTTTTCGAGCCGAGCCAACTGGCGCAGCCGGATTTCAAGGATGTCCTCGGCTTGCCGATCGCTCAGGCCGAACGCACTCATCAGCGCCGCCTTCGGTTCGTCCGACTCGCGGATGATGCGGATGACTTCGTCGATGTTGAGAAAGACGATCATCCGGCCTTCGAGAATATGGATGCGATCGTCCACCTTCGCGAGCCGATGGCGCGTACGACGCGTGACGGTCGCGAAGCGGAACCCGATCCACTCTTGCAAGATCTCGACGATGCCCTTTTGCCGCGGCCGGCCATCGGTGCCTATCATGACGAGGTTCAGCGCCGCGTTCGATTCAAGGCTCGTATGCGCGAGCAACGAGTGGACGAATTCGGTCTGATCGATACGGCTCGACTTCGGTTCGAACACGAGCCGCACCGGTGCATCCTTGCCCGATTCATCGCGCACAGCATCCAGCAGCGCCAGCATCGTCTGCTTGGTCTGCAACTGCTCGGGCGTCAGTGACTTTTTGCCGAGCTTGATCTTCGGATTCGTGAGCTCTTCGATTTCCTCGAGCACCTTCTGGCACGAGGTATTGGGCGGCAGCTCGTTCACGACGAGCTGCCACTGGCCGCGTGCGAGATCTTCGATCTTCCAGCGCGCGCGCACCTTCAAGCTGCCACGCCCCGACTCGTAGGCGGCGGCGATTTCGGTCGCGCCCGAGATGATCTGACCGCCGCCGGGAAAATCGGGGCCCGGCAGGATCTCCATCAGCTCCGCGTGCGTGATCTTCGGGTGACGGATCATCGCCACGGCCGCCGCCGCGACTTCGCGCAGATTGTGCGACGGGATTTCGGTGGCCAAGCCCACGGCGATGCCCGAGGCACCGTTCAGCAGCAGGAACGGCAACCGCGCAGGCAAGAGTTTCGGCTCTTGGAAAGAGCCGTCGTAGTTCGGCGCGAAATCGACTGTGCCTTCGTCGATTTCATCGAGCAGCAGCTTCGCGATCGGCGTCAAGCGCGCTTCGGTATAACGCATTGCCGCCGCGCCGTCGCCGTCGCGCGAACCGAAGTTACCCTGGCCGTCGATGAGCGGATAGCGCATCGAAAAATCTTGCGCGAGCCGAACGAGCGCATCGTAGGCCGATTGATCGCCGTGCGGATGATACTTGCCGAGCACATCGCCCACGACGCGCGCCGATTTGACCGGCTTCGCGTCGGAGGCCAGGCCCATTTCGTTCCTCGCGAACAAAATGCGGCGCTGCACGGGCTTTTGACCGTCGCTGACGTCGGGCAGCGCACGGCCCTTGACCACGCTGACAGCGTAGTCGAGATAGGCGCGCTCGGCGTAGTGGCCAAGTGTGAGCGATTCGCCGTCGGGCGTTGCGGCCGGTGCGAACAGATCGTCTTGTTGATCCATCGAGAATAATGTCCGTGTTCAGGAGACCGAAGAAAAAAGCGCGGCTCGAAAGCCCTGCCTCAGATATCGGCTTCGACTTCGTTGCCTTTCTCTTCGAGCCAGTTGCGGCGCGCCGCCGCCTCGCCTTTGCCCATCAGCATCGTCATGCGCGCAACCGTGCCCTCGTAATCGAGCTCGCCGAGCGCGATCGGCATGAGCCGCCGCGTATCCGGGTTCATCGTCGTATCCCACAGTTGCTCCGCGCTCATTTCGCCCAGGCCCTTGAAGCGGCTGATCGTCCATTGCGTTTCGCGCACGCCGTCCTTGCGCAGCTTGTCGAGCGTCGCTTCGAGTTCGCCTTCGTCGAGCGCGTACAGCTTCTGCGCCGGCTTCTTGCCGCGCGCGGGCGCGTCCACGCGAAACAGGGGAGGCCGCGCAACGCAAACATGCCCACGTTCGATCAATTGCGGAAAGTGCTTGAAGAAGAGCGTGAGCAACAGCACCTGAATGTGCGCGCCGTCGACATCGGCATCGGACAAGATGCAGATCTTGCCGTAGCGCAAGTTCGACAAGTCGACGGTATCGTCCGGATTGTGCGGATCGACCCCGATCGCGACCGAGATGTCGTGCACCTCGTTATTCGCGAACAACCGGTCTCGCTCCGTCTCCCATGTGTTGAGCACCTTGCCTCGCAGCGGCAAGATCGCCTGGAATTCCTTGTCGCGGCCCATCTTGGCCGAACCGCCCGCCGAATCGCCTTCGACGAGGAACAGCTCGTTGCGCGAGATATCGGTCGATTCGCAATCGGTCAGCTTGCCCGGCAGCACGGCGACACCCGAGCTCTTGCGCTTCTCGACCTTCTGGCCCGCGCGTGTGCGCGCCTGCGCCTGCTTGATGACGAGTTCGGCCAGCTTCTTGCCGTGATCGACATGCTGATTGAGCCAAAGCTCGAGGGCGGGACGGGTGAACGACGACACGAGTTTGACGGCGTCGCGGCTGTTCAGGCGCTCCTTGATCTGCCCTTGGAATTGCGGATCGAGCACCTTCGCCGACAACACGAACGACACGCGCGCGAATACATCCTCGGCCAATAGCTTGACGCCCTTGGGCTGAAGGTTGTGCAGCTCCACGAAACCCTTGACCGCTTGGAAAAGCCCGTCGCGCAACCCGGATTCATGCGTGCCGCCGGCCGGTGTGGGAATGAGATTCACGTACGACTCGCGCTCGAGCGGCCCCTCCTCGCTCCAGGCGACGACCCACGCGGCGCCCTCGCCTTCGGCGAACGCATCTTCGTTCGCGCGTGCACTATCGGCGTAGCGCTCGCCTTCGAACAGCGGAATCAAGAGCTCGCTGCCGGCCATGCCCTCGAGCAGATAACCGCGCAAGCCGTCATCGTATTTCCAGCTTTGGCGCTCGCCCGTCTTTTCGTTGACGAGCACCACCTCGACGCCCGGCAGCAGCACGGCCTTCGAACGCAACAAGCGCTGCAATTCGCCGAGCGGCAGATTCGCCGAATCGAAATATTTCGGATTGGGCAGCGCCGTCACGCGCGTGCCGCTGCGCTTCTCGCCCTTGGCCGCGCTGCGGACCGCCAACGGGCGCACGACGTCGCCGTGCGCGAACCCGATCTCAGCTACCTTGCCTTCGCGCCACACGGCCACATCGAGACGCGACGCCAGCGCGTTCGTGACGGACACGCCCACGCCGTGCAAGCCGCCCGAGAACGTGTAGGCGCCTCCGGCCGCTTTGTCGAACTTGCCGCCCGCGTGCAACCGCGTGAAGACGATTTCGACCACCGGTACGCCTTCGTCGGGGTGCAGACCGAAAGGAATACCGCGCCCGTCGTCCTCGACGGACACCGACTGGTCCGCATGCAGCGTGACGGTGATCTGCCGGCCGTGGCCGCCGAGCGCTTCGTCCGACGCGTTGTCGATGACTTCCTGGATGATGTGCAGCGGATTTTCGGTGCGCGTGTACATGCCCGGCCGCTGCTTGACGGGCTCGAGCCCTTTGAGCACTTTGATCGACGCCTCGCTGTACGCGGCGCTTGGCTTTTTCGTGGACATGGTTGGGGGCGCCTAGCCTCGTGTAAGTCGTTGTCCACAGCGCGTGTGGATATCTGCGTGGACAAAGCGTTGAAAGTTCAAAAAAAGCGAATCGAAACAACGAGAGCGGCCGGCGTGCCCGCAAAGCGAGCGCCTCCGGCGGCGTCAGATGGCCCGTCCGCCATGATCGCGGCGTATTTTACTGGTTTCGTTTGCCGCGGCAATTGGCCAGGTGGCTAAAGCCACTAACGGCTTTACTTGCGCTTCGCTTCAAGTTCTTCCCAGCGTTCCAATGCGGCCAGCAGTTCATCGTCGATCGCCGCGTAGCGCTCGGTCAGCCGCGCGCCCTCCTTCGCATCGCGCGCAAAGATCGACCCATCCTCCAACTGCGCGCCGATCGCCTTTTGCTCGGCCTCGAGCGCGGCGATCGTCTCGGGCAGCGCCTCCAGCTCGCGCTGTTCCTTGAATGAGAGCTTGACGGTGCGCTGCGCATTGCGGCCCGCCGCGCTCTCCTTGGGTGCCGCTTCGCGCGGTGGGGCCTTCGGCGCGCTTTTGGCGGCGGCTTCCTGCGCAAGACGTTCGGCGCGTGCGCTTTGCGTTTGCCAGTCGGTGAAGCCGCCCACGTATTCGCGCCACTGCCCCTGCCCTTCCGACGCGATCACCGACGTGACAACGTTATCGAGGACGGCTCGGTCGTGGCTGACGAGCAGCACGGTTCCAGCGTAATCAGCCAGCAGTTCCTCCAGGAGCTCCAGAGTGGGGATGTCCAGATCGTTCGTCGGCTCGTCGAGCACGAGCACATTCGCGGGCCGCGCGAACAGCCGCGCCAGCAGGAGCCGGTTGCGCTCGCCGCCCGAGAGGGACTTCACGGGCGAGCGTGCCCGCTCGGGCGCGAACAGGAAATCGCCCAGATAGCTCATGACATGCTTGCGCGTGCCGTTGACCTCGATCCAATCGCTGCCCGGGCTGATCGTGTCGGCCAGGCTCTTTTCTTGATCGAGTTGCGCCCGCATTTGATCGAAGTACGCCACCTGCAAGTTCGTGCCGACACGCACCGTGCCTTCGTCCGGTGCGATCTCTCCAAGAATGAGCTTGAGCAGCGTGGTTTTGCCGGCGCCGTTCGGGCCGATGAAACCGATCTTGTCGCCGCGCATGACCGTGGAAGAGAACCGTTCGACGACCGTGCAATCGCCAAAGCGTTTCGTGACGTCGGTGAGTTCGGCGACGATCTTCCCCGAGCGCTCGCCCTGCCCAACGTCGAGCTTGACGTTGCCTTGAACGTTGCGCCGTTCCGCCCGTTGCTCGCGCATTTCG